>JBAVUV010000624.1:0-2219 GCA_049696955.1 Candidatus Sulfotelmatobacter sp.
GCAGGATGCGGAATCGTGACATCCGCGGAATCCAAAACAGCATTCCCGAACAAGAGAATATCAATGTCGATCATGCGCGGCCCTTTTTTCTGCACACGCTGCCGCCCCATCGACTCTTCAATATCAAGAATTGCTGTCATCAGTTCTTGTGGCGTTAATTCGGTTTCGAGCGTAACCGCACAATTCAGAAACCACGGTTGCTCAGTAAACTCCACAGGTTCGGTTTCATAGAAGGACGAGACCGCGGTGACCCGGCCGGTCGCCCTTAGTCGATCTTGAGCCTCCAGCAGGTGGGCCTCGCGATTGCCGATATTCGAGCCCAGTGAAAGATAGGCCAATGTTGCCATAGGTTTATCATCCGATACCTTGGTTACTTTCGGAGATTTCAACCTCATCCTAGAATTAGAGCATGCTGGAGTCTCTGCTGCTCAGTCGAGATGCCGACGTGTTCCGGGTGTTACGCCCGACGCTCGAAAAATTGTCTATCGAGATCGAAATCTGTCAGGAGGCCAAAAAAGCCAGCGAGATTCTGATCTCGGAAAAATTCGATGCCGTAATCGTGGACTGCGATGACATGCCCGGCGGGATCGGGGTCCTGGAAGGGTTGCGAGGTACTCCCAGCAATAAGAACTCTGTAACATTTGCCATCGTTAACGGTAAGAGAACCACTACGCAGGAAGCTTTCGGCATGGGAGTAAACTTCGTTCTCCACAAGCCGCTTTCTGCTCTGAACGCATCTCGCTGTTTCAATGCCGCCTTGAGCTTTATGTTGCGCGAGCGCCGCCGCTATTTCCGCCACCCGGTAAAAATGCCAGCCCGTTTGCTCCTGGGTGATAAAGAATTCAAGGCGGAAAGCACAAATCTGAGCGAGGGCGGAATTGCCCTCGTACTGCCCCACGGGTTACCAAAGAACGCCACGCCGCGTTTGCTATTCACACTGCCCGGAACCAGCATCAGTCTCGATGTGGAAACGGAAATAGCCTGGGCCGACCTGAAAGGCTGCGTGGGGTTGCGCTTTCTGAACTTGCCTGCAAGCTCATTGGAAGCGCTGGAACGTTGGCTTGGTGCTCATGCAGAACAGACTTCCGCATCGCAAGACAAGTCAAGCGCCCCCGCTTCTCGTCCCATCCAATAGATGGCATTCGCCGGCCCTCTCGTATCCGTTTGATCCGCAGGTATCCATCTGGTAATTGGCGGGCGGCAATCAACGTGGCAATCTAGCCAGATCGGAGAGCCATTTTTATGCTGCCTTCTAATTATCGCGTCGCGCGTATCCAGAAAACGCTGCGCTGGTTTGAGCAGGATATCCCTTTGCTGAACCTGCGAGTCAAGGACTTGTCGACAGAGCGGCAGCGCTCCGCACGCCAGTTCGCTGCAGCCGTCGTCGACCAGACACGAGCGGAACTCCAACGCCTGCTGGCAGAACAACCGGAGCCGGTCTCAGATTCGGGCGAAGTGCCCTGCGAGCCCGCGGATTAAAATCCCCGGATTAGATTAGCCGATTGGGTTAGCCGATTGGATTAGACCTTGGTCGCAGCGCGAGATCTCAGAGTAAAGATCCAGCGGTGGCTGGCGCGCCATAGTGCCCTGTCTCGGCCGCCGATTCTTCCGGCAGAGTGACTTCATCCCACAGGCTGCGGTCGCGGAGAATACGGGAAACCAGGGCGGTATGCATGGCGTGCCCGGCGCGGTCGGCAACCACTTTTCCCAGGATCGGTTTACCCAGAAGAGCCAGGTCGCCCACCAGATCCAGCACTTTGTGACGGACAAACTCGTCGTTGAAACGAAGCGGTCCGTTTTCGATTCCGTCGCGCGTCAGCACAATACAGTTTTCGCGCGATGCGCCCCGGATCAGCCCCATGTTGCGCATGGCTTTCTCGTCCGCCCGCGAACCGAAAGTGCGGGCGGCGGCAATATTTCGCAAATAGCTGCCGTTCGAAAGTTCCACCTGAAAGGTTTCCTTGCCGATGAGCGGGTGCGGAAAATTGATGGAGTAGGAAATGGAGTAGCTGTCGGCGGGATAGACCGAAATAAACTTGTTCCCTTCCCGCATCTCGAACTCGCGCAGGATCTGCATATACCGCCGCGGCCGCCGCTGCTTACGCATGCCGGCTTTCTGGATCAATTCCACAAACGGAAGCGCGCTGCCATCGAGGATGGGCAGCTCCAGATTGTCCAGCTCTACGATGGCATTGTCCAGGCCGAGTCCGGTGAATGCG
>JBAVUV010000625.1:0-2776 GCA_049696955.1 Candidatus Sulfotelmatobacter sp.
GAGAACGGGTCGATCTGCGCCGGCTTTTTGCGCTTCTCTCTTAATTCATTGTTGATCTTCTCGATCTCATGCTTCTCCATGTGATCGCCGACTTTGTAGTCGCTGTCTCCCGTGTTAACCACGGTGACGTAGTCGATCACGCGTCCACCCTTGATTCGGCGGTAAGGCGACTCGATGAAGCCGTAGTCGTTGATGCGGGCATAGCAGCTCAACGAGGAGATCAATCCGATGTTCGGACCTTCCGGCGTTTCAATCGGGCAGATTCGGCCGTAGTGCGTTGGATGAACGTCACGCACTTCGAATCCAGCGCGCTCACGAGAAAGACCGCCCGGCCCAAGCGCCGAGAGACGCCGCTTGTGCGTAATCTCGGAGAGCGGGTTGGTCTGATCCATGAACTGTGACAGCTGGGACGATCCGAAGAATTCGCGGATCGCGGCCATCACCGGTTTCGCGTTAACCAGGTCGTGCGGCATCGCCGTGGACATTTCCTGATAGACCGACATTTTTTCTTTAATCGCCCGTTCCATGCGGACCAGGCCGATGCGGAACTGGTTCTCCATCAACTCGCCGACGGCGCGCACGCGGCGGTTGCCGAGGTGATCGATGTCATCGACCGAACCGATGTTCTTGCGCAGCTTCAGCAGGTAGCCGATGGTGGCGTAGAAATCGTCGGGATCGAGCGTCCGCTTATCGAGACTGGTGGCATCCTGATTCTCGAACAGCTTGATGTTGAACTTCAGCCGGCCGACCTTCGAGAAGTCGTACTTCCGCGGATCGAAGAACATGCCGTGGAACAGGGCCGTGGCCGTGTCCAATGTCGGCGGATCGCCGGGACGCAGTTTGCGGTAGATTTCAATCAGAGCTTCCTGCGGAGTCTTGACCGAGTCGCGCTTGAGCGTCTGGCTAATCACAGTGCCCACGTCATCGCGCTCGGGGAAGAACAGGCTCATCTCTACCACGCCGGAGTCGAGAATTTTCGACACTTTGTCAGCGGTGAGTTCGGTATTGGCTTCGAGCAACACTTCGCCGGTGGTCGTATCGACCACGTCCGCAGCAGCCCAGGCGCCTTCGAGATCGGTGATGTCGACTTCGATCTCGGAGATCTTCGCCTTCTGAATTTCCTTCAGAATAGCCGCGTTCAGCTTGCGGCCGGAGTGCGCGATTTCATCGCCTGATTTGTTCTTGATGCTGTGGGCCAGCTTCATGCCCAGCAGGTTGGTAGCTTTCTCGCTGTTGGGGTCGAGCGTCCAGTAAAGCTTCTTGTCTTTGATCGCAATGCGATCGACGGTGTAGAACGAGCGGAGAATGTCTTCGCCCGAGCGCAGGCCCAGAGCGCGCAGGAAGATCGTTCCCAGGAACTTGCGCTTGCGGTCGATGCGGACGTAAAGAACGTTCTTCTGGTCGTACTCGAATTCCACCCACGATCCGCGGTAGGGAATGATCTTGCCGAGGAAGTAAGTGCGGTTGTTGGCGGTCTCGAAGAACACGCCGGGCGAGCGGTGCAACTGGCTGACGATCACACGCTCGGTACCATTAATAATGAAGGTGCCGTTCTGCGTCATCAGCGGAACGTCACCGAAGAACACTTCCTGCTCTTTGATGTCGCGGATGGAACGGTTGCCGGTCTCGGCGTCCTTATCAAAAATCGTCAGACGCATTGTGACCTTGAGCGGAGCGGAATACGTCATACCGCGCTCTTCGCACTCGGCCACGTCATATTTCAACTGCAAACCAACCGGGTCGCCGCACTTGTTGCAGAAATCCGGCGTGTTGGCGTTGTAGGTGCCGCACTTCTGGCAGAGGACGTCGCCGGGATGAAACGGATCAGTGATGACCGTATTGCCGCAGTTCTTACAAGTGGTACGCAGATGGTGTAGTCCCTTCAGGTGACCACATTTGCACTCCCAGTTACCAATGGCGTAATCCACAAACTCAAGTTGTGATACGTTGCGGAAGTCAGTGATCGGGAAGACGGATTGGAACACTGCCTGCAACCCGCCGTCTTCGCGTTCGCTGGGTAGTTTGTCCATCTGCAGAAAGCGGTCATAGGAGCGCTTCTGCACCTCGATCAAGTTCGGGATCTGGATGGTGGCCGGTATTTTAGAAAAGTCAAAACGTTTACGGAAGGCGTTATTCTTCATTCGTCAAGAACTCCCAATGTCAGGCGCAGCCGAGCGCTGCGATTACCCGCGGAATGTGGGGCGCAAATCGCGCCGCGCTGCTTAGCTGTTTAAACCTGGCTGTTTCGAACCCGGCTGTGTTGAACCGGTGTAGCGTGTTGATGCCTGGAAAACACGACGGGGCGCCCGCAGGGACAAGTCTTCCCGCAGACGCCGTGCAAGGCGTTTCGCCAATCTGAATTTGTAATCTTTCGCGCCAGTTTCCTTCGGCCGTTTCCGTTCCGCCTGCCCGCGGAACAGTGCCCAAGCTTCCCTGCGGGTCTCGCCCGCGATGAGTGAGGCCAGGGGAAGCGGTGTTAGGTTAGATGCTAACACCACCGCCCAAGCTTCACAACTAGAACGTAAAATATTTCCGTAGCGCCGCCGTCCCGGCGGCTGTCGCCGTCGCCAACGGGACACCCTCGCGACAGCCAGCCAGAGGCTGGCGCTACAAAAGGCTACTTCACCTCTACGACAGCGCCAGCCTCGGTAAACTTCTTTTTGATGGTCTCGGCTTCGTCCTTGGAAACGCCTTCCTTAATGTTCTTGGGCGCTCCATCGACCAATTCCTTGGCTTCCTTCAAGCCCAGGCTGGTGACCTCGCGGACGGCCTTGAT
>JBAVUV010000626.1:0-14582 GCA_049696955.1 Candidatus Sulfotelmatobacter sp.
ATGCGATCTGGTGGCGGACGGCGCGCTCGGGAATGTTCAGGTTCGCCATCGAAACCATGTTCTCCACGCGGGAGAGCGCGTCGCGGACGGAGTTGGCGTGAATTGTTGTGAGCGAGCCCTCGTGGCCGGTGTTCATGGCTTGCAGCATGTCGAAGGCTTCTTCGCCGCGAACCTCGCCGACCACGATGCGATCAGGACGCATACGCAAGCTGTTGATGACTAGCTGGCGCATGCGGACGGCGCCTTTGCCTTCAATATTGGGAGCGCGGGTTTCCAGGCGGACGATGTGCTCCTGCTTGAGTTGCAATTCGGCGGCGTCTTCGATGGTGACGATGCGCTCGACGTTAGGAATGTAGCCGGAGAGAACATTCAGCAGAGTGGTTTTGCCGGCGCCGGTACCACCGGAGATGAGGAGATTCAGCTTTCCGTTGACCATCACGGAGAGCAGTTCGAGCATGGCTTCGGTGAGGGTGTGATTCTCCAGCATATTGCGGGCGGTAACTGGATCGCGGCCGAAACGGCGGATGGAGAGGCAAGCGCCGTCAAGGGCGAGCGGAGGAATGATGGCGTTGACGCGGGAGCCATCGGCGAGGCGGGCGTCAACCATGGGAGAAGACTCATCGACGCGGCGGCCCACGCGGGAGACGATGCGCTCGATGATCTGCATGAGGTGAGGATTGTCTTTGAAGGACAGGCCAGTCAATTCAAGCTTTCCGGCGCGCTCGATGTATACCCGGTCGAAGCGGTTGACCAAAATGTCGGAGATGGTGTGGTCCTTGAGCAGAGGTTCGAGAGGACCGAGGCCGAAGATCTCGTCGAGAATTTCGCGGGAGAGACGTTCGCGTTCGGCGAAGCTGAGAGGAACCGCTTCGTTATTGACTGCGTTGCGGATGAGAACGAGAACTTCATCGCGGGCGGCATCGCCGTTGGAGCGGCCGAGTTTTTCGAGATCGAGGCGGTCAAGAATTTTACGGTGCAGGTCGGATTTTACCTGCTGGTACTGGCTGTGCTCGAAGGTTTGTTGCAGGTTACCCATATGGTTTTCGAGGGCCGAACCTCAGCGGCTCAAGCCGCTTTTTCTGCTCTATTGGCGGAGCGGCTGAAGCCGCGCCCTTTCAAAGCTTCGACTTGCGGTTCAAGACTGTAACGGACCAACATCGGGAAGTCAGAATCCCCGCCCTGTCTCTCCAAAGAACGGAGAGACAAGGACGGGGCACCCTTTATCGTGTCTTTCAATTTCATACTCAACTTCATACGCTCTTGAATAAGGACCAGGCTGCGCGTTTTACATCCACGTCATTGCTGGTCAGTTCTTGTGCCAGCCCGGAAAAGCAACGGGCTATATCCGTATGACTTTGTTCCATCACCGGCGAGCCACGATCGATGGCGGAAGAGATAGCGAAATATTGGTTCGGGACGCGCCATAGCAATTTTACTCCCGCGGCATTTTCGGCGTCGGACTCGGTAAAGCCGGGAACTTTGCGAAAACGGTTGAGAACGAGGCGCAGGCGCTCGCGGTTACCGGTTTCCCCGAGGTATTGCTGGACGCGGGCGGCGCTCCACAAGGATGCCACATCAGTGCAGGCGACGAGCAGTACGCACTCAGATAGATTGGAGACCAGACGGCTGGCGGCGTCGAGACGGGACGAGTTGTCGACTACGACGTACTTGAAGTGACCGACAAGCATATCGAAAAGCCGAACAAATTCGGCGGTGGAGGGTTCGATGGCGGCAGGTGCGTTAGTCCCGGCCAGCAATTGCAGGCCGCCGTTGTGGCGAGTCATGAAGCTTTCGAGCAGGGAACTATCCATTCGATGAAGATTGCGCGTTGCGTCGGAAATATTGAACAGAGGCTTGAGGTTGAGATGCAGCGCGGTATGGCCGAGCGGAGCAAGATCGACCAGAGCGGTCTGGCCATGGGCCGATTGCAGGGCTAGAGCGAGATTGACGGCGACTGTGGTGGCTCCGCTACCCCCTTTGGCATTGACGATTGTAAACACCTTGCCGCGCGGACCCTCTTTGTGAACCCGGCGCTGGGCGGCGGTGAGACGAACAAAGGCCTCGAGCAGATCAGTGGTGGTGGTGGGACGCTCGATGAATTCGCGGGCGCCGGCGCGCATCGCGCTGACAATCACTTGAGGCTGGCTCAGGCTTCCGATGGCGAAGACGGCGGAATCGGGAAGCTCCTGACGAAGAAGTTCGATGGCGCGCATGGCCGGGGCATGGTTGTCGGTGGGAATGTCCACCAGCAGCACATCCGGATTGGCGGCCTGAACGCGGCGCATGACGGGATCGGCGCCGGCGACGGGGAAGTTAGCGCAGGTATGCACGGTGCTGGCCACGCTGGTACCGTCGACCAACACCTGGAGCACGGTGCGCTGCTCGCTATCGGTGGCGACGATGACTACGGTGAGCTCTGGCATGTGCGAACTTCCAATTTCCGACTTCCGACTTCCAGTTTTTCTTCTCGCTCGTTACTTTCCTGAGGGCTTGTTCTTGGTTCCATCGAATTTGTCGTTGTTGATAAAGGGTTGCGGATTCTTGGGGCCAGGAGCTGGCTGATTGTCGGGCGAAATCTTGTGCACCGTGCACAGGACCATCAACTCCGAGTTGCTCTTGGAAATGCTCTTACTTTTGAAAAAAGCGCCCAAGATTGGAATATCACCCAGACCGGGAATTTTGTTCCAAGTGTCGGTGACACGATTATCGATTAATCCTGCGATGACGAAGCTTTGTCCGTCGCGCAATTCGAATTCAGTTTCCGCCTTGCGGGTGCTCAGGGCGGGAACGGTGAAGCCGGAGATGGTGAGCGCGTCGGCGAAGTCGAGTGTGCTGACCTCGGGCGCGACGACGAGATGAATATTGCCGTTGGGCATGATGACCGGCGTGAACTCCAGCTTGACGCCAAATTCCTTGAAAGAAATGGTAACGGCGGTGAATCCCTGGCCGGGTTGCACGATGGGGAACGGGAACTGTCCGCCGGCGAGGAAGCTGGCTTTCTTGCCATTCACCGCGATGAGATTGGGTTCGGAAAGAATCTGAAGAAGATTCTTGGTTTGCAAAGCCTGGATCACAGCGCCGAGGTGAATGTTCGGCTGAAAGAGAAATAAGTTGAGCACGCTGCTGAGACTTTCCGTCGCGGAAAACGGAGGGCTCTGTCCTTGGGTCTGGGTCACGGCGGGAGGACTAAAGCCGCCGTACTGGCCGGTGGTGGAAGTTCCGATGATATTGGCTGCGCCGGTGGAGAAAACGTTAGCTCCGAGTTGAGCCAGAGCGGAGCGGTCGACTTCGGCAAACTTTACTTCGAGCAGCACTTCCTGCGCGCCCACGGGACCGAAGGTGAGGACGTTGATGACATTCTTGGAATAGGCGGAGGCGAGCTCTCCGGCGCGCTTGGCGACGTCTTCGGTGGTGACGTGACCGGAGAGAACGATGGCGGCGCGGGAAGGTGAGACGGAAATTTGTTCGTCGGGGAATACGCGACGCTCTTCTTCGGCGCAGGCGCTGACATCGACGTCGACGCGGAGATCGAAGCTGCGCGATCGTTCATTTTCATCCCAGATGAGCAAGGAGACTTCGCCTGGGGCAAGGCCGTGGACGAGAATCTGGGTGGGAGTGATGACGCGCACCGTGGCGATGGTGGGATCGGTGACGGAGATGCGTTTAAGGCGCTCGGTGGTATTGATGAGGAGCGATTTATCGACCATGACCCGCAGCGGGGCGGAGCCTTGGGGCTGCGCGGACTGAGGTGGAAGCGTGGTCTGGTTCGAGTGACTGACTTCTTCTTGCGGCGGGGGTGGGGCGGGAGCATTGGGCTCCTGGCGGGAAGCGAGAGCAAAGGAAGATGTGGTGACGAATAGGGACAGGGCGATGGCTGTAAAAAGTGTCGCACGAAACTTCATCGTATGATTCGTCTCCACGTGAGAGAGCCTGCCATGCAGTACTGAGACACGCATGCAAGATTCGTCTTTCAACTATTTGGGCTCCTCACTACCTTCGGGGAAGTTGACGACCTCTTTTTTCTTGTCTCCCTGATAAACCTCAACACCCAGAATCGAAGCGGGGGCGGGAGGCTGAACCTTCGGCGGCCTCACGGAATGCACGTGCGGCGTGGGCGGAGCCGCGACCGGCGTGCCACCTTTGTAGAGTCCACGGGCGTTGGCTGCGATGACATCGTCCTGGCGAGTATCGAGGGGGTTGCGCAGGGCGAGCTGGATCCGGCCCTCGGCGCTGGCCAGAGTAAGACGTTCCGCATCGTCGGGAGAAACCAGAACCGTGATCACGGGAGTATTTTGGGCGTCGCCGGCGGCGTTGCGCTCGAGGCGCTGGCCAGATGCGATCACGGCGACGTTCTGCAATACGGTGGTGGTCTGGTCCTCGGTGCTGCCGTTGGGAGTTCCGGTAAGGAGTATGTCGACGCGAGTGCCGGGACCGACGAACCCGGCGACGGAGACGACCTCATTCACGCGCACCGAAACCGCACGCATTCCGGGGGGAATGAGGGAAGGCAAACCGGAGCCGGCATTTTCGGGCGCGAGCTTGCTAGGGAGGATGAACTCGCCCCTTGAAATGGGAAGAATTACGCCACGGCCCATCACCTTGGAACGTGCGCTGTAGGTTCCGGAGGGCAGAGACGAAGCGGGATATTTGACCGCACGAACATCGTGCTCTTCGATTCGCGCACCGACCTGAATGTCGTCGGCGGCCACCAAAACGTCTACCCCTGGCTCGCCGGTGGAGGAACCTTTTCCCTGCAGATTTTTATAGACAAACAGGCTGACGAAGGCGCCCAGGGCCAAGGCAATCACTCCGATCATCAGCAAACGCGTACGATTCATAGCACTCCGTTAAAACCAGCAGAGACGACGATACGCGCCTGAAATTCGGTGGTCATCCAACTGCCGTGTTGCGCCAGGAGAAATTTTACTGAGCAAAATCTTACTGAATGGAACTGGCGACGTTCGAAAACACGTTGTTTGCATTCGAGCCAATCAGCCGGACGGTGCCGACGACGATGACCAGGATGACGGCCAACATCACGGCGTATTCGGCAATGTCCTGGCCTTGGTCGTCGCGCCAGAGCCTGTTAAGAAGTTGCATGGTGTTGTCTCCTAAAAAAGAAAACATCAGAGTTTGTACTGGAAATTGAAAGCGCACACAAGCGTCGGACTCCGGAGAACCATTACCGGTTGCTTGCTTTGTTCTGCGGAGGATTGTTGAGAATATAAACCATAATGGGGTGGGAATTGGTCAAAAGTGTAATTTATTGCATACCGAGAGTAACCGGTGGGACGCGGCGGGGAATCGAGCTTCACTCGATTGGACAGCCGAGGGCGGATGTCCCCACATGGGCTGTGTCCAGATGGGCGGTGGCGATGGTGGGGAGACTTGTCAGGATGATGGCTTGGGAATCCTGGTAGGAGATGGTCCAACCGGGGGAGCTCTGCAGGCCGACGGCAAGGGCGGAGCTTGGGGGGACGATGACGGTCTGGATGTGCCAGCGCTGAAGAATCTGCTGCCAGCGTCCTTTGAACTGGTAGGCGTCGGCGAAATCATGGAAGAGATCCGGGCCGTAGAGGTCGGCGCGGCCGTCGATGAAAACCGGGGTGCCGGGATAGAGCTTCCAGATGAGATAGCCGCCCCAATCGTAGAGGTTGAAGATGGGGCCAGCGGGCGGATGTTGCTGGAGAAAGGCGAGAGCGCGAGCGGGAAATTCTGAGGTTTCGGCGTCGCGCTGGTGGCCGATCACTTGGGAGAGTCGGACGATAGCGAATGTGGTCATCGCGAGAATGATGGCTGCATTGAGAGAAGTGTGGAAATTACTGCGAAAGTGGGAAGGGGAGCGAGGCCAGTCTCCAAGACGATTAGCAATTAGCGGGGCGGCGATTAAAACGAAAAGAGGGATCATACGGATGGAAATAAGACTGGCATAGAGGGAGACAAGAAGCAGGATCAGATCCCGCGGGCGCAGGGGATTTCGCGACCAAGAAAGAGTAGCGAACATGACCAGAACGATCAGGAGGAAAGGCCAGTACTCCGGGCGATGGAAATTGGGAGAAGCCCATTCCACGATGTAGTTTTGCATCGTGGTGGAGCGCAAGGTTTCAATGGGATAGGAGAACATGCGCAGGCCGTTGGGATTGAGGGGGACCAGGAAAATATCGAGAAGAAGGATGAGAGCTGCTTTTGGCAGATGTGGGTTTGTTTTGGGAAACAAGCTGTGAGGTTGTGCGAGACGCCGCTCGATAAATTCGCCCGCCAGAAAAAGTGCAGAGAGGACTAAACCTACAGCGAATCCGGCATGCAGGTTAACCCAAAGGAGGGTAAGTGGAAGAGTCCACCAGAGAAGCTTGGGATGATTCGCGGAGCGATCGAGAATCAGGAGCCAGAGGCTGGTCAAGAGCAGCGAAAGAATTTGCGGACGGACTCCCCAGAGCGGCGCGGTGGCCCAGGCGGCGAAGAGCGTGACGATTCCTGCGAGATAGGGAGCGGGTCCGCAGCGCAGGTAGAGAAGCAAAAATGCGATGGTCGTAATCGCCGCGAAGAGGACGATGAGGGGACCAAATCCGGCGTGGAATTGAAGTTCGTACATTCCAAGCTCGGTGAGCCATTCGTGAGTGACCCAGGGCTGACCGGCGCGAGTGTAGGAAAAAGGATCGGTGCGAGGAACCGATTTGTGTTGGGCGATGAACTCACCGGTCTTGAGGTGCCACCATACGTCAGGGTCGATGACATTGCGCGCCGTCATGGCGAAGAGTCCAAGGAAGAGGACGGCGAGGAACGTGTGTTTCGTGGTGAGGGTTGAGGTCATGGCGTCATGGAGAGACCGTGGCTTCATCCGGGGTGGAAGTGCGGAAAAGCACGATGGCCAGCATGGGCAGATAGAGAAAGATGACGGCGATGCGACCGACCTGGGTGAAATTGTGCGGGGTGTAGTACCAGCGCCAAATTCCGGCGCCCCAGCTGATCAAAACTGTGGCGGAAAGCTCACGCCAGGATTTTGGGATGAGCCACAGAGTCAGCATGTCGTAAAACCAGCGTTGCGGGACGATGGCCATCAGGAAGAGAAGGCGGGCATCGTTGGAGCGGTAGCGGAACAGAGCCAAGGCGAGCAGCGGACCCGGCAGGACAAGCAAGGGAAAGAATCTCGCGTATTGATGAAAGCTACCGACCCACAGCCAGGGCCAGTTCGGCAGAAATAGAAAGCTGAGTGCGACGACCACGATGCAGGCTAAGATGCCTCGTCTCGAAAATCGCGTGAGGAACACGGGAAGTCCGATCTGTGGCTTGGCGAGAGTGGCGGGCAACAAGGGCGGCAGAAATGCGGCGGCCACGATGAGGGGCGTCCATTGAGCGGTGATGAGACCGGCCCAGTAGGGGTAAGCGAGGAATACGAAGAGGCGGCGGTAGCCGTGGCGGGTCAGTCCAAATGCCATGAGAGCGGAACTGATTCCGTAGAACACACCGCCTGCAAGCTCGGGGCGCATGCGCAAAAAGGGAAATCCAAAGATACTGGCGGTAAGCGGATAGAGCTGCATGGGGCGGGCGTAAGGATTGCGATGAGCGAGCAGGTCGCGCGCGGCCCAGATAGCCCAGGTGAAATCACCGGCGCCAATGTGAAGGCGGGTTAACCAGAATGTGCAGTATATGCCGGTGGCGACGCCAATGAGCGCCGCGACGATCATTCGTTTCCGCATAGAGAGAGAAAAATTGTCCACCAGTTGTAACATGGGGCGGTTGATTTGATCTGCCTGGAAAGAGTTCGGTTTATTTCATTTGCGGACCGGCGGGAAACTCGTTGGGTTTTTTCTGGTGGCAGCGCTGGCGGCCGCGAGCATGTGGTTCTACGTGGACCGAATTCTTGTGAGCTACCAGGTGGCGGATGCGGCGGCGCACCAGAGGCCGCGGGGAAATCTTTCGGATCTGTATCCGCGCTGGCTGGGGGCGCGCGAACTCCTGTTGCATGGGCGCAATCCCTATAGTGCCGACATCACGATTGAAATTGAGAGGGGATATTACGGGCGGGCTCTGGATCCGGCGCGGGCGGATGATCCCAAGGATCGGCAGGGGTTCGCCTATCCTGTGTATGTAGTGTTTGTACTGGCGCTGCTGATTCGGCTCCCGTTCCACGAGGTGCAGATATTTTTTCACTGGCTATTGCTGGTGACGACGGCCGCGAGCGTTTGGCTGTGGCTGAAAGCGCTGCGATGGCGGGTGCCACCATTGGCCATCGCCGCGGCGATGGCACTGACACTGGGAAGCGTTCCCGGAGTGCAGGGAATCAAGTTGCAGCAATTGAGTCTGCTGGTGGCTGCTTTGCTGGCGGGAGCGGCGGCGTGCATAGCGAGTGGATATTTGTTTTGCGGCGGAGCGTTGTTGGCGGTCGCGACTATCAAACCGCAGCTGGCTTGGCTTTTCGTGGGATGGCTCCTGCTGTGGGCAGTGAGCGCTTGGCGGTCGCGGAGAAATTTGGTGCTTGGATTTGGATTGGTGATGGCGCTGTTGCTGGCGGGAGCAGAGATCGTTCTGCCGGGGTGGTTGAGGATGTTTACCGCTGCGCTCGGGCAGTATCACCGCTATACGCAGAACCAGTCGGTATTGGATCAACTCGTACCGTGGGGGTTTGCGGGAAAGATTTTGGCGTTGGCGGCGGTGGCCGTCAGCGCTTTTCTTGTATGGAAAGTTCGCCGCCAGCCCGGTGATGCGTCGGACTTTGGTGGAGCTACGGCGCTAGTCATGGCGTTGACGGTCCTGGTTGTGCCCATGTACGCGCCTTACAACCAGGTGCTGCTTGTGCCGGCCATTCTGGTGCTAGTAAGGGACCGGGCGATGTTTCTGTCGCAGTCACGGGTTCGGCGGTTTGCGTATCTGGTGGGCGTTTTGGTGGTGGTTTGGGAGTGGGCCGCGAGCCTGAGCCTGAGCGCGGTCTATCTGGTGGGGACACGGGCCTGGGCGATGGAGCGCTGGAAATGGCCGTTCCTGGCTACGTTTGCGCTGCCGGTGTGCGTGTTCGCACTGATTTTTTTCTGCGCGAATAAAAGCGGAGCCGCGCCGAGTGGCAGAGCGTTTCTTCGTGAGAGCGAGTTGACGCGCGACCCGGCTTGACTGATCTCTCACGTTCAAACTGTGTGATAATCCTGCGCGTATGAGTTCTCGAACGACCGCGTACATTGTGGCAGTCGTCATCCTGGTGACGGTTCGGCTGGTGGCTGCCATTCGCGAACGACGCAGGCGCGATTTCTCGATTGCCCAGCCAGAAGAAGAATCCCAGCGCAGGGTATGGCGCTTGTTGCTGGCGAGCTTCCTTGTCTTGTTCGCCGAACTGGCGTTCATTCGCTGGATTGCAGTGGAAGTACGCATTTTCGCATACTTCAAGAACCTGGCTCTGCTGCTCTGCTTTCTCGGCTTCGGTGTGGGATGCGCGCTGGTCCGCAAGCCGAATCGATGGAATACGGCGGTCACAGCGCTGTTCGGCCTACTGCTCGTGGTTCGGATGCCCTGGTATGCGGGGCGCGTGCTGGAAAATCTGTCGCAAAATCTGGGCGCCGGGTCCGACATGAGCATCTGGGACACGAGCGCTTCCGGCAATGTGTTGGGATTCGTAACCGCGGCGGCTCTTTCCGCTGTGCTGTTTTTGCTGGTGGTGTGGGTGTTCGTGCCCTTGGGACAGGAAGTGGGCCGCCAGATGAATCTCACTCCGAAGCCTCTGACGGCATATTCATTGAATCTGGCCGCGAGTTTGGTGGGCATTCTCGCATTTCTGCTGGCCAGCCGGCTCATGCTTCCACCCTGGGTCTGGATGGGAATTGTGCTGCTGGGCTTTGCGGCGCTGCAAAGAAATATTGAACGGCGGATTTTGCTAACGTGCTTGCTGATTCCGCTGGTGCTCCTATTGCACGATCCCTCGGATCGCGATCACTACACTTTATGGACACCCTACCAGGAAATTAATTTCACCCGGATTTATGCCTCGAACGGCGAGATGGCGGGCGGGTTGGTGCGGGTGAATCATGTTGGATATCAATTTATTGTGAACCTGGCCAGCGATTTTCTGGCACGCCACCCGAAGGCATTGACCGAGGCGCTCGACGAGAATCCGTATAACGTACCGTTTCGCTTTGCGGTGCCGCAGCCATCGGTGATGATTGTCGGGGCTGGCACGGGCAATGATGTTGCTGCGGCTCTGCGGCACGATAGTTCGCTGGTCGATGCAGTGGAGATTGATCCTGCCATTCTGCAGATTGGAAGGAAGGAGCATCCCGAGCACCCCTATGATTCTCCACGAGTTTCGGTGCATTTGACCGATGCGCGGGCTTTCCTTAAGCGCAGCAGAAGACAGTACGATCTGATCCTTTTCGGATTGCTCGATTCGCACACGCAACTTTCCGATTACGCGAATATGAGGATCGATAACTTTGTGTATACGGAGGAATCATTTCAGGAAGCGAAGGCGCACCTCAAACCAGACGGCATTATTTTTGTGAAGTTTGAAGTACGCCGGCCATGGATGGCGCGCAGGCTGAAGGAGATGCTGGCTTCCACGTTTGGCAAAGAGCCCGTGATTTTCAATGCGGATTCGAGTTACACGGCGCGGGCGCGTTGTTTCGTAATTTCTTCTTCGAATCGAGTGGAGGAAGCGTTGAGCGGCGATCCACGGCTGGCCGATTTCGTGGCCCGTAATCCTGTCGATAGCGGGGGAGGCGATGTGCCGGTTACCACCGATGACTGGCCATATTTGTACCAGCGCGATAAGACAATTCCGCGGCCTTACTGGTCGATCTCCGCCATTATCGTGCTATTGGCTCTCGGACTTTACTGGCGGATTTCCGGGGATGCGCCACGGAGACCGGAATTGTTTTTCTTTTGCATGGGAGCGGGCTTTCTGCTGCTCGAGACTCAGGTGATCAGCCGGCTGGCGCTATTCTTTGGTACTACGTGGCAGGTGAACGGGATCGTGATCTCTGCCATGCTGGCGGCGCTGTTGCTGGCGAACGCCATCGTCGAACTTAGCCGCCGGCCTCTTTCACCGGCATGGAATGTGGCGGCGCTGCTGGCCGGGCTGGCGTTGGCGTTCTGGTTTCCATTCGAACGGGTCGGTGGATCTCCGGCGGCGGTGGGGACAGTGGCGGTTGCAGTTTTCTCGATTCCGGTAGTGTTCGCTGGAATATTGTTTGCCTCGCAATTTCGGAGCGTGGAGTCACAGAGTGCGGCCTTGGGAGCGAATCTGCTGGGCGCGGTCGCCGGAGGTTTGATGGAAAACCTGTCTCTGGTGTTCGGCATGCGCGCGTTGTTGCTGATCGCTATGGGAATCTATGCTCTTGCAGGCGTTGCGCTGTGGCGGCAGGGTGCTCAGGCAGGAACAGAAGCGTCAACTGATTTTGTTCGCCTTTGAGGCTATTGGCTGGAGAATTGGCCCGGGATCTGGTGAGTCGCTCCGAAGGCTCTTCCCGTCGGGGTATGATTCCTGTCATTATCTTAATCGGCATGGTATTGGTTTGAAGGTTGGGGAAATCCCCACTCTGTCTCTGCAACGTGCGCA
Source organism: Candidatus Sulfotelmatobacter sp. (assembly GCA_049696955.1). Classification (GTDB taxonomy): domain Bacteria; phylum Acidobacteriota; class Terriglobia; order Terriglobales; family Acidobacteriaceae; genus Sulfotelmatobacter. The sequence goes on from JBAVUV010000626.1 coordinate 11,540, forward strand.
GAGACAAGGATGGGGCACCCGTTTGCAACCGGTTTGGTGAATACATCTCATGGTTCTTAATGCGATAGGGCGTCCGCAGTCGTCGGGGTCGGGAGTGTTTCCGGCGCTGGTGCTGGTGCAGGGCAACGAGCAGAAGAATATTGTACTCAACCGAACTCCGTTCAGTGTGGGACGGAAGGTGGATAAGGATCTGGTGATTGCCGATCCGCGGGTGTCGCGCGATCACGCATTGATTGTGCTGGAGGAAGAGGGATTCTTCCTGGTCGATCAAGGCAGCAAGCATGGGACGTTCATTAACGGAGAACGGGTCCAGCGGCAGAAACTGGAGCGCAACGACCGGTTGGAATTCGGGGCGCGAGATTCGACGTACGCGATTTTCAATCCAGCGCATGGGACTTCGAATACGGCGCGGCAGTTTCTCAGCCAGATCTCCGGAATACAGATTTCCCAGGAAGCGACTGACCTGGAAAAGCTGACACTGTTCCTGGAAGCGGCGCGCACGCTGAATACCGCGGGCGTGCTCGATGAAATTCTGATGACGATGCTGGAAATCACGCTGCGGCTGACGCGAGCTGAGCGAGGATATGTTTTTTTGAAAGACGACGAGGGCAAGCTGCGCCTGGCGGCGGGACGAAACAGCAAAGGCGAGTCATTGCTGGATGACAAGACGATTTCGCATTCGGCGCTGGATGAATCGTTGCGGTCGAACTCGGAATTCTTATTTACGGATACAGGGAGTTCGGCCGATGTAGCGGGACGGCAAAGCATTGTGGCTTACGATCTGCGGACGGTGGTTTGTATTCCGCTGCGCAAGCGGCAGGTGCAGGCCACGCGTGACCAACAGACTCCCGCTCCGGATGCGGCTTCTGAGGTGACGGGAGTGTTGTATGTGGATTCGAGGTTTGCGTCGAAGGAATTTTCCGGGGTGGGGCACGATATTTTGCGAGCGATCGCCACAGAAGCCGGATCGCTGATCGAGAATGCGCGTTTGGTGCAGGCCGAGGAAGAGTCGAGGCGGTATCAGCAGGAGTTGACGATTGCGGCGAGCATTCAGCAGCGGCTGATGGAGGTGAAGATTCCGGAAGTGCCGTTTGCGAAATTGCGCGGGAAGAATCTTTCTTGTAAGGAAATTGGTGGAGACTTTTTCGATGCGGTGAATACCAAGGAAGGGCTGGCGGTGGTGCTGGCCGACGTGAGCGGCAAGGGAGTTTCGGCGGCGCTGCTGGCTTCCACACTGCAGGGAATGATTTATTCGCACTTGAGCACGGGCATGCCTTTGCTGGATGTAGTGACCGCGGTGAACCGGTTTTTTACGGAGAAGCTGGTGGGAGAAAAATATGCGACCGTGCTGCTGGCGCGGCTGCGGCGGGATGGCGATCTGGAATATGTGAATTGCGGGCACGTGCAGCCGTTGCTGGTTTGCCGCGGGGAGGTGATGCGGCCTCCGCACGGAAATGTTCCGGTGGGATTGTTGGCGGATGCGACGTATGAGAGCGCGCGCTGCCAGTTGAATTCGGGCGATCGTTTTATTCTGGTGACCGATGGTGTGACTGAAGCGGAGAACGCCATGGGCGACTTTTTTGAGGATTCGCGGCTGGAAGCCGCGGCGGCGAAGGCCCCAACGCTGGAGGGGATTTTTTCGGCGGTGTCGGAGTTTTGTGCGGGAAATCCGTTGAATGACGACTGCACGGTGGTGGAGATTATTTATTCTAATGCGGATATGCAGGCGTAACCGCTCTTCCGTTCCCTCTAACACCAAAGTCAAAGGCGACGGACAAGAGTGTCCGTCCCACACGATCAAAATCCACGCAAATAACTTCTTTTATTCCACGACTACGGTGTAGTCCGTGCCTTCCCAGCGATTTTCTTGGGGCCAGTAGAAAGTGAAGACGACCTGGGCTCCAGCTGGCAGCGACGCGGTGGGCAGGTCGAGGATGTAGGTATCGAGGCCGGTGTCGCGGGTGGGAGTGTCTTGTGAAGTGTTCCAGTTGTCGATGCTCCAGTGCACGACCGCGGCGATCATCAGGACGAGGCGAAGTTTTTTGTGGCGGGGGATGGAGCGGGTTTTGTTGTTGAATCTCCAGCCGAAAATTTGGCGGATAGGTTTTTCGACTAAATAGCGTTGAACAGTTTGCGGAGGCTGGTCGAAAATTTTCCGATCGCGCACGGAGCGGCGGAGCTTGATGTATTCGGCATGTGCCCAGACCAGCGGACAGGCGGAACCGGTAGGTTTGCCGCGGAAGAGTTCGAGCGCGGGGATGTCGCCGGCGTCCCAGACTTGTTCAGGAAGCAGGCGGCTGTGACCGGTGGTGGAATTTTCCATCACGGTCAATAGAGCTTCGGCCTCTTTGGGCCGTCCGGCGGCGAGTTCGTAGTGGGCGCGCTCGCCGGCAAGCAGCGGCCAGGGTCGGCCGATGCCACTGCCGTCGAAGGGTGAGCCGTCTTGATGTTCGCCGTATCCATCGCCGTTGTAGCGGTACCAGCAAGGGCCCTGGGGGAGTTGCACGCGGAGCAAAGCGTCGATGATGCGAACTGTATTGAGGATGCGAGGATCATCGGGGGCGCGTAATCCGAAGCGGACCAGAGCGAGGGAATCAGGACTGACGATGCGAAACGCGCGCTCCACGCCTTGACCGGGAGGGCGGTTCTTGATGGGCACGAAGCCCTGCGTGGGTGAAGCGGCGGCATCGGTGATCGGCGGGGCGATGCGGACGTAGTAGCCGTCCACCCCTATTTGCTGAGCGAGATCGCCGCCGGTGGCATAGACCCAGCGCTCGATGTTGTCGTTCCAGGCATCGGCGTGATCGCGAAGGGTGGAGGCGATGTCGCTGTGGCCGGTGAGTTCGGCGATATCGGCGGCGGCGAGGAGCGCGGAAATTTCGGCGGCGAGTGTGAAGGGGGAATAGCCACCATCTTCTTCCCATCGATCTTGCTGTGTGACCGGGCCGTTGCGCACGATGAAGCTTGCAGCCTTGCGAATCATGGGCCACCAGCGGTCGAGCTTGCCCAAACCTTTGGCAGCTTCGCGGCGGAGAAGATCGAG
>JBAVUV010000627.1:0-2449 GCA_049696955.1 Candidatus Sulfotelmatobacter sp.
GTCTATGGGAAGCCACGAATGGACTTTACGGAATTTCGCCGCTTGCAGATCATGCAGCGATTCATTGGGCGAACTTTACTGAATCATGGTCTATCAGCGCCTCAAGCGACTGGACACGATCAGGAAGACCCGGAGAGATTCGATGGAATGTCCTGATGAGTTTCCTCGAAGACAGGAAAACACTCCTGCTGCCCATTGTCAAACCGGGCGACGATCCACGCACTGGCTGTTACCACTGCCCGCTGGCTGCGCTTGCCGCTGATTTCCCACGACTACAATCCAAATACCAACGCGATGCCGAGAAGATTCAGGCGGCGCAGAAGGTCCATCATGTCGTCTTGAATCGCTGCGTTTCTGAGCCGTGGACGGAGGTTGATATCCTTTGTATAGGAGAAGCACCCGGACATTTTGAGAGTAAAGAGAAGCGGCCATTCGTCGGGAAATCTGGCAGACTACTGCGCGATACAATGGCTGAGGTCTGCAAGGGTGAAGGCAAACTGAAAGTGGGCTTTTGCAACTGTCTCCGCTGCCAGCCACCGATGAATCGTGATCCCGGTGCGCAGGAATTGAGATGCTGCACGCCCGAACTAATCCGCGAGATCAAAGCCCGCAAACCGAAAGTGATCGTCGCCCTCGGCGCTGTTCCATTCAAATTCCTCACTGGCCTCACCGGCATTGTTCAATCCAGTGGCAAGCCGGTCCTCAAAACACTTCCTGCCGCCAACGGCGTCCCTGTGGTGCCTTGTATTCATCCTGCTTACGTGCTTCGCCGTGACTTCGAGTTTGACCGCTTCGCCGACTCATTGGCCGTCGCCGTCGATATCGCCAAGGATCGTTTCGAGCACAAGCAAGGTGACGGTAACTACAAGACGCTCACGGATGTTGATGAGATCGTGAAGATGCTCGCGCAGGTCCGCAAAGCGAAACGAAAAACTGCGATAGACACCGAGACCGGAACACTTACCCCGTTCCAAAAGAAATTCCCCGGCATCCTGTGTCTAAGTTTTTCCAACGAAGAAGGCACCGGCTACGTCATCCCGTGGGATCACAAGGAAAGTCCGTGGACACGCTATCGGCCAGACTTTCGGAGGATGATTAAAGACTTGCCGGATGAGCCGAAGCATCCGAAGAAGCCCAAGGAAACCTGCGCAGCGCCGAGTGTCAAAAAGTGGGAGATATGGGAGGAGTGGAACACTCGGAATTATTTGCACAAGCGACCGCTGATTCGCAAGATGAAAAAGAAATGGAGGAAGGCGAAGCCACAGAGGATGGAAGCGCGCCGCAGGATCAAGGGCGCTATTAAGGGGATGCTGGCCGATCCGCATTTACCCAAGACACTACAGAATGGCAAATTCGATCAGCAGCACATGCGGCATGAGTGGGGTGCTGAGTTGCGAGGTCCAGTCTTCGACACCATCGGACGCCACGTCACGATTGACGACACTGTGGGATCACACGGATTGGATCGGCTGGCGCTGACTTACACAGGGATGGGTGGCTACGACAAGGTTCTCTCTCGATACGTCGATGAACATCCGGAGTGTGATCCGAATGCGGGGGGTTCATACGCGAACATTCCGGGGAAGATTCTTTTTCTTTATGCAGCGCAAGACTCGGATATTACACTTCGGGTGGATAACGCCATCGAGTGCGAAAAGGACTATGCGGAGAATCCCAAATTCCGCGCACTCGCCGAGGTGTTCTATCCTCAACTCTCCGCCACTCTGGCCGACATGGAGTACAACGGCGCGCACGTCGATATGAAAGTCATCAAGCGCTTGGAGCTTGAATACACGCATCGGAAGATCAAAGCGGTTAAAGCACTGAACAGATTGCCTCGCGTTCGCCAGTTTGTAGCAGATCAGATTGCCAAGGGGAAACACGGCAAGCGGAAATCAGACCCGTTTGAATTCAATCCCGGTTCGGATCAGCAGGTCGCCAAGATTCTGTTTGAATACTACGACTGCCATCCCGGTGAATTGACGGACAACGGTTTCAAGATATTGGCGGCGCGTCTGGCGCACACGAACAAGAAACATCCGGAGATCAAATTCGGACAGATCGTGGAGCGCGCGATTCGAGATAAAGAGTGGGAGTTTTTCACTACCAGCGCCGACGTGCTCAATGGTTTTGTGAATGAGGGGAACGATTTCGCGCCACTGGTTCTGGAATACCGTGAAGTGGACAAGATGTTGGGAACTTATATTTTGCCGGTTGCAGATCGGCTCGATGAAAACGGTTTAGTTCATGGAAGTTTTGGGGCAGCTTCAACGGCCACGGGCCGATTAAATTCTTCGTCACCTAACTTGCAGAATCAGCCGCCCAAGGCGCGCCCCGCTTATACGTCCAGATTCAAAAATGGGTACATCCTTTCGATTGACCAAAGCCAAGTGGAACTGCGCGTAGCAGCCTGCCGATTCAATGATCCGGGGATGATTCAAGCATATAT
>JBAVUV010000628.1:0-1533 GCA_049696955.1 Candidatus Sulfotelmatobacter sp.
ACCGTTCCCGCCCGTGGCGTCGGCTTCATCCCGTGACTTTCCCCCAGATTTTGCCCCTTCGCGTCCTGGTAGCGGCCCACCAGATATGTAACATTTCTACCCCGCCCCGTCCGAACTGGGAATAAGCCTCCTACCTGAGCCCGTCTAACTATATGAAGTACAAGCGTTTACACCATCAGAATACATGGCCTGGCAAGTGCATTGCATCTCTTGAATTCTGACGCTCGCCTGCTGGTTCCAAGGCGATTCGAGGGAGTAAGCGTGAGCGAACCCGCAACGAAATTCGATCGCACCACCCGCCTACAAACCGGCCAACGCGGATTCTCGATGATCGAGCTCAGCGTGGTGGTTGCCATCATCATGATCATTTCCGGAATCGCCATCCTTGCCTTCCTGCCGACCCTGCAGGACATCCGTTTCGATTCGGCCTTGCGCCAGGTGCTCGATCAATTGCGGCAAGGCCGGGAATATGCCCTGACCAACCGGCGCTTCGTGCAGATCACCTTTCCCACCGTGGCCATTCCCGGCGGAGTTCAGTATGAGGTCGTACTGACGCAAAGAAACGATCTGCCGCCAACTAACGGCTCGATTCCAAACGTCGTTCTGAGCAGCGTACCCATTCAATTCCCCGCGGAATTCGCAATCATCTCCGGCTCGCCAGATACACCCGATGCTTTCGGCAACGGCGCGGCAATTGAATTCGAAGGCATCAGCGGCGGACCCGTGGGCGGCATGCTCTTCCAGAGCGACGGTGAACTCGTGGATGGCACCACGTACCAGCCGATCAATGGCACCGTCTTCCTCGGCTACCCGGGAAAGAAGACGTCGGGGCGCGCGGTCACCGTCCTGGGCGGCACGGGCCGCGTACGCGGATGGAAAGGCACCGGATCAACTTGGTTCAGGTTCTGAAGGAGATCGGGAAAATGCGTCACTCGAAAAAACGTACCGCGGCGCGCGGATTCACTCTCCTCGAGACGATGATCGCGCTTGTGGTCCTGGGTGTCGGTGTTCTGGGATTGGCTGGCTTGCTGGCGGACTCCCTATCCTACATGCAGGGTTCGGAATACGACTTCATCGCGCAGCAGAAGGCCGAAGAAGCCGCCGAAGCCATCTACACCGCGAAATATACCAACAATGCTACCTTCGCCCAGCTCTCCAACAATTCCGTCGGAAATCCCGCCGGATTGTTCCTGCAAGGCCCGCAGCCTTTGCTGGTCCCGGGCGCTGACGGATTGATTGGCTCGGTCGCCGACGAGGGTGGTACCCCAGCATACATCGTCTATCCCGGTCCGGACGGCAAACTGGGCACGCCGGATGACGTGTACGAATCGCTCGGAGCTTTTACGCGCACCATCACTATTACTCCCGTTCCCGGCTACCCCGACAGCCTTAACCAGGTCCAGATCGAGGTGGATTATTCCACGGGCCGCTTTAAGCGCAAGTACGTCCTTACCACCTACGTTTCGTCGTTCTAGTTCTGCCAGGAGCAAGGAATGAAGCTGCAGAGAGGATTTTCGCTGATCGAGTTGATGG
>JBAVUV010000629.1:0-4153 GCA_049696955.1 Candidatus Sulfotelmatobacter sp.
GCGCGCCCCGCGAGCTCATGGGGAGTTGCCCCATCAGTGCCGCCTCTCCACTTCTTTAGTCTTAGTCGACTCCGAAGCCGCCGCTTGTTTGTCTTTTTCTCGAAGATTAAACAGCCGCCGCACCACATCAATCACCGTAGTCGCCTCCGCATCCCGGGCTGCCGTTTTCAGCGTGGTGATCGGCGTATGCATGACTTTGTTAATGATGCCGCGGGTCAAAGCCTCAACCGCCATTTCCTGCTCGGGAGTGAGCGGCCCCATGCGCCCCCGCACCCGATCAATCTCCGCCTGCCGGATGGTTTCCAAATGATCCTGCAAGCTGACGATAGTCGGAACCACATCCAGCGTTTGCAACCGGGCTTCGAAGCGCTCGACCTCGCTGGCAATAATGGTTTCCGCCAGCTCCGCTTCCTTATGCCGGTCGGCGACGTGGCTGCTGACCGCCTGCTGCAAGTCATCGATGTCATACGCAAAGATGCCATCGAGCTTGGCCATTTCCGGCGAAACATCGCGCGGCACCGCAATATCGATAAAGAACATCGGCTTGTTCTTGCGGCGGGCGAGAAATTGCTCTCCGTGCTCGCGCCGGAAAATTGCATGCGGCGCACCGGTTGATGTAATAACGATGTCGGCGCGATCGCACGAGTCATAGAGATCGTCGAATTTGATCGCTTGACCATCGAATTTTTGCGCCAGCCCAAGCGCGCGGTCATAGGTCCGGTTCGACACAAATATCGATGCACACCCGTGCGCCATTAAATGCCGCGCCGCAAGTTCGCTCATCTTCCCGGCACCGACGATAAAAACATTCTTCCCCTGCAGCGTCCCGAAAATCTTCTTGGCCAGTTCCACCGCAACCGAAGCAATGGAAACCGAAGATGTTCCCACAGCCGTCTCGCTGCGCACTCGCTTGGCAACTGCAAACGCGCGAGTAAAGAGCTGATCCAGCTGCCCGCGAACCGCGCCCACCGCTCGCGCCGTGGCGTAAGCCTCTTTCACCTGTCCCAGGATCTGCGCCTCGCCCACCACCATCGAATCGAGACTCGAGGCCACGCGGAAAATGTGACGCACAGCGTCCTTCTCACGAAATTCATATAAGTGCGCGTCGAGTTCATCCGCCGTCAAATGAAAATGATCGTGCAGAAATCCGCGCAGGTCGGCCGATCCATTACTCGTATGCGTAACCACTTCCACCCGGTTGCAAGTGGAAATGATCATCCCCTCTTCGATTCCCGGATGCGCCGTCAAATCCCGGCAGCGATCCGGCAACTGCGCCTCAGGAATGGCCAGCCGCTCCCGCACTTCTAGCGGAGCGCTCTTGTGATTCACGCCAATGAGCTGGTATCTCATGAAGCCGCAAACCTATGGATGGCCGAGAAATAATTCGCGGCCCAGGCCACGATAGCAGCCACGACCGCGAACGTAGCCAGCACCGCCGCCCGCCGTCCTCGCCACCCGGAATTCCAGCGGGTGAACACCATGATCATGTACACCGCCCACATCAGAATCGACAGCAGAATCTTTGGATCCTCAAAATCAATGTGCCCGTAGGTCGACATCGCCACAATCGACCCCGTGATCAGACCCAACGTCATGAACGGGAACCCCAGCAGCAGCGACCGGTAGCCGATCTGGTCAATCACTTCGAGCGCCGGCAAAAAAGAAATCAGGCTGCTGGGTTTCTTGGCCTTGAGTCGCCGCTCCTGCAGAAGATAGAGCAAGCTGGCTCCGAAACTCAGCACCAGCGCCGCATATCCCGTGAAAATCAGAATGATATGCGCAATCAGCCATCCCTTATGTTGAACGAAAGAGGTCAGCAGCACCGGCTGCTCGTCAATGGCCGCCACGAACGTCAGAAAAAATACAATCGGAAACACGACCACGCCTGGCGAAGTGGTCTTATAGATTACGTAGACGACCATGAAAAATGTCATGGAGAGAAACGCGAGCAGTGATTCCCCATTGTGCACCGATGTCCAGGCCACATGCCCAGACAGGAAGAGTTCCGTAAGCGACACGAAATGGAAGACCATGCCCAGGCTGGCGGCGTGCAGCGCTACGCGGCTGAAAAGATCGCTCGTACGCGTCAGCGCAAAAAAAGCATAAACCAGCCCCACGAAATAACAAGCCAGCGCGAAGCGTAACCAAAGCAATGCCATAGGCTAGGTAAGTATCAGAGTCCGATTAATGGAAATCGGTCCAGTTTGTTAAGTAATCGTCGGCCGCCCCAGAACGCCATCCCTCCACGGATTATATTCTGCCCAGAGACCTAGGAGGCGGAAACCTCAACCATTACGGCCCCTGTTTGGATCACAATCGATTCACTCCACACCCAAAGTAGCCAGCGATTCTTCGAGCCCAGCCGAATCGATCACCAGCCGGCGCCCCGTCGCCCTAACATCTTCAAGTTCATCAAAAGCACGGAACAGCCGCAGCTTCGCCGCCGCATACTGCTCCGCTTCGGTCAGGCTACGCCCGTGGCTCGTCGCCCACCGGGCCAATGACTTTTCCGGTACAAAGACGCTAACCGCGTAGGTCATCTTGCGGTCGGAAGTCACATCAAACACAAACTCCGTAGCGGGAGATTCCGGGTCATCAGCCAGCGCGACCCGTTTGCCCACAAAGTAGTACTGGTAAACATATCCCTGGGTGCCCGCGTAAGTCTTGAGCCGGCGGAGGGTCATGCCGCCATTATGAACGGTCGATGGAAATTTGTCGTCGGGCCGCTGCCGGATTTAGCTGCGGTCGAGCTTCCTGCGCCACAATGTACTCTAATTCTCGTGTTCCGTAACCACAGCGAACTTCACGCCGAGGGCATGCAGGACAGAATTAATAGTTTCAAAGCGCGGGTGTGCGCCTGCGCTCAGGGTCTTGTACAGGCTCTCCCTGCCCAGTCCTGCGTCTTTGGCTATCTGTGCCATGCCTCGTGCCTTGGCCACATGACCGAGCGCCGCTACGAATACCTCCGGGTTTGGGTCTTCGGCAGCCGCCGTAAGATATTCCGCAATGACCGCATCATTATCGAGATAAGCCGCCGGTTCGAATGGTTTGTATATCGTTTTCTTCATTCCTTCGCCCTTTTGAGTTCACGAGCTATTTTCTTCGCTTTAGCAATGTCCTTCGTTTGCGAGGCCTTCACGCCGCCTGCCAGCAAAACGTAGACGGTCGATCCCGTTCGCGTGTAATAAACTCGATAACCAGCTCCGACATGAATTCGCATCTCGGAGACCCCCTTCGCCTAGAGGCTCGCAATCTCCGAAATTTCCAAACGTCGCACTACCAAGGCGAGCCAGGATTCTGGCCTTTGCTTTTTGGTCAGCCAGTCGGGATAGCCACAAGTCAAAATCGGACGACCGAAGCAACGTATTCAGTGCTTTCATTGTATCCGAGTGGATACTTTCCGGCAAGCTGGAGTTCCCGGCTTATCCGTCTTCCTGGCTTATCCCACAATGCTCCGAGCCAGCGCTTTCATGGCCGCCTCATCCAGCGCGCCGCGTCAATGACCCCGAGCGTGAAGAGCTAACAAAGTCTCCCACCAACCCGGCGATCTCATCGGCAGCCGTGTCTAACGCAAAATGCCCCGCGTCGAGAACATGAACTTCGGCGTTCGGCACATCCTTGCGATAGCGTTCCGGCTCGCCGGGATCAAACGACAAATCATACTTGCCCCAGATCACCAGCAGCCGCGGCTGATTCTCACGCATCCAGGCTTGCCATTTCGGGTAGGCCTCCACATTGGTCCGATAGTCGTAGAACAAGTCGCTTTGAATTTCCGCCTGCCCCGGCTGGCTCAAAAACGCGAACTCGTCCGTCCACAAATCAGGATCGTAGCGCTCAATGTTCGGATCGTTTCCGACATGGCGCGTGCGCGTGGTGGGTAGAGAGAGAAGATTGGTGCGAAGCGTGTTTTCGTTCGGAGCGCGGTCGGCCCAGAAGGCCCGCCGCGCCTTCCAATTCGCTCCCAGGCCTTCGTTGTGCGCCACCGCGTCTTGCACAATGAGAGCTTCTATCCGCTCGGGGTGGAGCAATGCCATGCGGAATCCCACAGGGCCGCCATAATCCTGCATGTAAAGCGTGAAGCGCGAGAGACCGAGCGCCTCGGTGAAATGGTTCATGATGTTGGCATAGTGATCGAACGTGTAAGCGAAATTTT
>JBAVUV010000630.1:0-5845 GCA_049696955.1 Candidatus Sulfotelmatobacter sp.
GTACTGTTCCTGCAAACACTGCGCCAGCCGAAACACTTTGTGCGCGCAAGATTTCGAGCGCGTGGCCAGCGTCGCCCTCGGGAACGAACGCAACAAAGCGTCCTTCGTTCGCGACATAGAGAGGATCGAGACCCAACAATTCGCAGGCTCCACGCACGACGTCGGAAATAGGAATCGCCACCTCTTCCACCGTGATACGAAGCCGCGCTACGGAAGCGATCTCATTGAGAGCCGAGGAGAGTCCACCGCGCGTGAGGTCACGAAGGCAGTGCACTTCGATACCGGCTTCGAACAGTGCCTCGACCGCCGGCCACAGAGCAGCGGTGTCGCTCCGTACCGGCCCCTCGAATTCGAGGCCCTCTCGGACGGAAAGAATCGCAATGCCATGCGCACCGAGTTCTCCGCTTACGAGTACCGCGTCTCCGGGACGAACGGCCCCTGGACCCACTGTCTTCGGCGCGACTACCACTCCGACTCCAGTTGTGTTCAGGAAGAGTCCGTCTCCTTTGCCCTTGTCCACAACTTTCGTGTCGCCGGTCACAATCGGCACATTTGCAACTTCCGCAGCCGCCTGCATGGAGGCGACAACGGCGCGCAGTGTTTCCATCGCCAGCCCTTCTTCGAGAACAAATCCCGCGCTCAATGCGACGGGCCTCGCGCCGCACATGGCCAGATCGTTGACCGTGCCGTTCACCGCGAGATCTCCAATCGTCCCTCCCGGGAAAACCAGCGGGTGAACTACGTATGTGTCGGTCGTCATGGCGAGGCGGACTCCGTTCGCCGCGAGCACCGCGCCATCATGCCGTGAGTCCAGGACTGGGTTGGAGAAAGCGGACAGAAACACGCTCTCGATAAGTTGATTGGTCAGCCGCCCGCCACCGCCGTGCGCCAGCAAAATCCGGTCAGTGGCCGGCCGTGGCAGTGGACAAGATAGAATTGCCATCTTCTTTCCGCCTCCCGAAATGAAAATAGGCTGCACACGCGCCTTCTGATGAAACCATCGGCGCTCCAAGAGGACGATCCGGCGTGCACCGGGTCCCAAAGGCGGGACACTGGTGCGGCTTGCGGAGCCCCTGCAGTACAAGTCCCGCGATACATTCGCTCGATTCCTCGCGGTGGCCGATTTCGACTTCGAAGCGGGATTCCGCGTCTAAGTGACGGTACGCTTCACGCAGCCGCAATCCGCTCGACGGAATTTCGCCGATGCCGCGCCAGGCGCGCCCTGTGACTTCGAAAACTTCGGCGATTCGCTGCTGCGCTGGACGATTGCCGGACCGGCGAACGGCGCGTGCATACTGATTTTCGACTTCGGCGCGCCCGCTTTCAAGCTGGGCTACTACCATCTGCACACCTTCAAGGAGGTCCAACGGTTCGAATCCTGTAACCACGATCGGCACACGATATTTCTGGCTGATCGGCAGGTATTCATTGAAGCCCATCACCATGCAGACGTGGCCCGCAGCCAGAAACGCCTGCACCCGGCAATCCGGCGAACTCAGGATCGCTTCCATAGCTGGCGGCACAAGGACGTGGGATACGAGCATCGAAAAATTGAGGATATTCTCACGTTTCGCTTCCCATGCCGCCATGGCATTAGCCGGGGCCGTCGTCTCGAATCCGACTGCGAAGAAAACAACCTCGCGCTTCGGATTTGCACGAGCGAGCTTCAACGCGTCGAGCGGCGAGTACAGGATGCGCACATCTGCGCCCAAAGCTTTGGCGTCAAAAAGACTTTGTATCGAACCGGGGACTCGCAGCATGTCGCCGAACGAGCAGAGGATCACTTCCGGACGCTGCGCAATCGCGATCGCCCGGTCAATCATTGCGACCGGTGTAACGCAAACCGGACAGCCGGGCCCGTGGACGAGTGTGATTTTGTCGGGAAGCAAGTCCTGGAGCCCGGTCTTGACGATGGTGTAAGTCTGGCCGCCACACACTTCCATCACTATCCAAGGGCGGGTCGTGCTTCGGCGGATGGCCTGAGCCATCTGCTGCACCGCGCTGCAGTCACGGTACTCGTCAAGAAACTTCATGGGGCCTCTCTTTCACTTCCGCGACTTGCAACTCTTCAAGTTGATCAAGTTCCCGCAGCGCTTCGAAAACCCGCTTTGCCTCCTGTTCATCTACAACGGTCAGGGCGAAGCCAACGTGAACCAGAACGTAATCTCCCACACGAGCCTCGGGTGTGTAGTCCAAGCACACTTCCTTGCGGATGCCGCCAAAATCCACCTTGCCACGGCGCAAGCCTAGGTTCTCCTCCTCAACAATGCTCGCAATTTTTCCGGGGACCGCCAGACACATGCCATCACCTCAACTTTCGAACGCTCCAGCGAGAACAGCGTGGCCGAGCGAAATTCCGCCATCGTTCGCCGGTACTTGATGATGAGTGAACACGCGGAAGCCATGCTCTTCGAGCAGCGTGCTGGCCCGCCCGGTCAGGTACGCATTCTGAAAAACGCCTCCACTCAGGACAACATCCCGCACGTCTGTCATATCCGCCACCGCGCCAATCCAATTGGCTAGCGCGTTATGGAACTTCGCGGCGATGCGGGCCAGATTAAGATCCGCCTTCCGATCCGACAGGAGAGCCTCGATCAGCGGGGCCCAATCACCGATGCCCTTTTGATTCTCGATCTCGTAGCTCTCAGTCGTGCGGATGCTTCCGATGGCGCTCTCCAGGCGCATTGCTGCCTGTCCTTCGAAGCGATTTTGGTCGGCCATCCCGGTCAGATAAGCCACGGCATCGAACAAGCGGCCAATGCTTGATGAGAGAGGAGAGTTGATTCTGCCTTCCAGTATGGCGCGAATGTTGGCGTCGAAAGCGATGCCCGCACCGCTGGGACCAAAGGTTTCCCAAACTAAGCTGGCTGCCGGACGCGAACAGTCACGAATCGCGGTTTCGCCACCCGGAAGACGAAACGACCGGAGATGTGCAATGCGCTCGAACCCGGTGTGGCTCGCCACAAAAAACTCGCCGCCCCAGATGGTTCCGTCCAGGCCAAAGCCCGTTCCATCCCATGCCACGCCCAAATAGTTGGTCTCGATCCCATTCTCAGCAGCACAGGCGGCTACGTGCGCGTGGTGATGCTGTACCTGGACTATCGGTAGGCCCGAGGCCAGGGCCCACCGTGTCGATGCGTAGTCTGGATGAAGATCACAGGCGACCAAATCTGGATCGAAGCGATACAGCCGGCAGAGGTCTTCAATCGCGCGCTCGAACGCTCGGCGCGACTCAACCGTATCGAGATCGCCTACGTGCTGGCTCAAGAAAACTTCTCGGCCAAGGGCGATGGCCACCGTGTTCTTCAAATGTCCGCCAACTGCTAACACCGGCGGCAGGTCGTGCGGCGTGACCACGGGCAAAGGAGCGTATCCACGCGCGCGGCGGAGAATTTGCGGACTGCCGCCAGAGATACGCACAACAGAATCATCGCAGGAACGCGCAATCGGCCGGTTGTGCAGAACGAAAACATCGGCGATATCCTTCAGACGCTCGCAAGCCTCCTCGTTCTCAATAGCGATCGGCTCGTCGGCACGATTTCCGCTCGTGGCGACTACGGGGAAAGGATACTGTGCCATCAGCAGGTGATGCAGCGGCGAATACGGAAGCATGACGCCCAAATAGGGCGAAGATTTTGCTACCTCCGGCGCAAGATCGCCTCCAGCCTTCGGCTGGAGCAAGACAATCGGCGCAGCCGGCGAGATTAACATCTCTTCTTCTGCTGCGCTCACGATGCAGTATCGGCGAGCACACGCGAGCGAGGGCATGAGGAGCGCGAACGGTTTCTCTTCTCGGTGCTTACGTTCACGCAACCGCATCACCGCAACTGGGCTACGAGCGTCCGCCAAAAGCTGGAACCCGCCGACTCCCTTGACGGCGACGATTTGTCCTTTTGCCAGCGTTTGAGCAGCATGGGCAAGTGCGCCGGCACCCTCTGCTTTCCCCGGTAGCGACAACAGGCCTGGACCGCAGGTTGGGCAAGCATTCGGTTGGGCGTGAAATCGGCGATCATGCGGCGATTCATATTCCCGGCGGCAGGCAGGGCACAAAACGAAAGCTCGCATTGTCGTATTCGGCCGGTCGTAGGGAATATCAAGGAGAATCGAGTAGCGTGGACCGCAGAGGGTGCAGTTTGTGAACGCATACCCAGAGCGCGGATCGTCTGGATCGAGCATTTCACGAAGGCATTCCGTGCAGGTCGCGAGATCCGGCAACACAGCAGCGGACTTGGGTGCGTTTTCGTCACTCGGAAGTATCTCGAACCAAATGAATCCGGCGGGCGCGACTCGGGAAACTTCTTCAGTAGTTACAACTGCCGCTTCTGGCCGCTCCGCTTTGAGCAATTGTAAAAAGTGGTCCAGTTGCTCTGAGCTGCCCTCGACTTCGATCTCAAGTCCCGCGCTCGAATTTCTCACCCAGCCCGTGAGACAGAGCTTCTCGGCAAGCCGATAAACCATTGGACGAAACCCAACGCCTTGTACCGCTCCGCGCAACACCACGCGGAGGCGCTCGATGCGAATTGAAGCGGTAGTTCCCAGTTTTATATCCTCTATTTCCTTGCGATGGCCGCGACGCTGCGGGATTCGATTGCATCTTCCAGCCAACCGACCCACGCATCGAGTCCCACTCCTGTCCTGCAGGATACCTCGAAGATAGTGGCCTTCGGATTCACTTCCCGTACGTTGGTCCTTAGCTCTCGTAGATCAACTCCCGAAGCTGCGGCCAGGTCCGTCTTGTTCAGAAGAACCACATCCGCTTTGTGGAACATCACTGGATACTTCTTCGGCTTCTCCGCTCCTTCCGCCACACTGCAAAGTACAACTCGGATGCTCTCGCCAAGATCGTAAGAAGCGGGGCAGATCAGGTTTCCCACGTTTTCGATCACCAGCAGGTCCAGTCCTGGCACGGGAAAGTCGGCTAGGGCGCGTGCAATCATTCGGGCGTCGAGATGGCAGACGGTGCCGGTTGTGATTTGGTGAGAGCGGACCCCTAGAGCTCGAATTCGCTGCGAGTCGAGATCAGTCTGCAGGTCGCCTTCGATGACCGCGAGTTGGTAACGCCCCCGGAGCTCCCGGATGGTGGCTTCGAGCAGCGAGGTCTTGCCGGCTCCCGGTGCGGACATCAGATTGATGACCACCGTTCCCTCGCTCTCGAACAAACGGCGGTTCTCCGCCGCGAGTTCCTGGTTGGCCTTCAACACGTTGGTTTGAACCGATACGCGATCCATTAGACCCTCTCAGCTTCTGATTCGATTTCGATATATTCCACCTGGAGTTCCTCGCCCGAAATGACTTTCAGCGGCAGCCCGCAATGCGGACAGATCAGGCACACTTCGCGCACCGGATCAGTCACCGATCCGCACGCCACGCACAGTACGACCATCGGGACACTTTCAATCTCCAACCGGGCATTTTCAGCCAGAGTTTCCCGCCGAGCAATTTCGAACGCGAACTCGAGTGCCTCCCGGACGATCGTCGTGAAATCCCCGAGTCGTATCTTGATCATTTGGACGCACCGAGAATTCCGTTCGCGAGCTTTTGCCTCGGCGATTTCGATGATGCTTTGCGCGATTGAAATTTCGTGCAGGCCGATTCCCCCGCGTTAAACAATATTCATAGCGATGCGATAAATTCAGGCCGAACCGGTCAACCACCAGAGATTTCGCGGGACCGGAGCGTGACGCCTTCGGCAATCAATAGAGCGCTCCGCCAGCAAGCGAGCGATGGTATCAACCGCAATCAAACACGTGTTTAACACCGAGGCACTGATGCCCTTTCCGAGCGCGCAGGACTCCGGAACGACGCCGACTACGATGACTTCAGACGGTCCATGGCCGACTAGTCT
>JBAVUV010000631.1:0-6516 GCA_049696955.1 Candidatus Sulfotelmatobacter sp.
CCTTTCACGTCAACGGCAAGAACATTTTGATTCGCGGCGGGGGCTGGACTCCCGACATGATGTTGCGCGAAGACTCGCAGCGATTGCATGACGAATTTCGCTACGTGCAAGATATGGGTCTGAACACAGTCCGCCTGGAAGGCAAGCTGGAGACGCAGGAGTTCTTCGACCTCGCCGACCATGATGGAATTCTGGTGATGGCAGGATGGTGTTGCTGCGATTTCTGGGAGCGCTGGCCGCGCTGGAAACCGCAGGATTTTGAAATCGCTCAGCAGTCGCTGCGCGATCAAATCTACCGCCTGCGCAGCCACCCCAGCCTCGTGATGTGGCTTAACGGCAGCGACAATCCGCCTCCGCCGGATGTCGAGCAAATGTATCTCGATATCGAAAAGCAACTGTTGTGGCCGAATCCCGTGGTTTCCTCTGCCACCGGCAAGCCCACGACAGTTACCGGCGATAGTGGCGTCAAGATGACTGGGCCATACGAGTACGTGGCTCCCAGCTACTGGGAGAAAGATAGTCTGCAAGGCCAGGCGAACCGCAAACAATGCAACGCTGGCGGCTGCGGCGGGGCTTACGGCTTTAACACGGAAACCAGCATGGGGCCTGCAGTCCCGCCGATCGAAAGCATCCACACAATGGTGGGTAAAGATCATCTGTGGCCCATCGACGATGTGTGGAACTATCACGCCGGGGGCGGAGAATTCAAAACGATCAGTGTGTTTAGCACGGCGCTGGCCAATCGTTATGGCAAGTCGGATAACGTGGAAGACTTTGCTTTCAAGTCGCAACTGCAAACCTACGAAGGTGTGCGTGCGATGTACGAAGCGTATAGCCGCAATAAGTATCAATCGACCGGCGTGATCCAGTGGATGCTTAACAACGCGTGGCCTTCGATGATCTGGCACTTGTACGACTATTACCTGCGTCCGGGCGGCGGCTATTTCGGCGCCAAACGAGCAATGGAAGCGCTGCATCCGATTTATGGCTACGACGATCACTCCATTTGGGTGGTCAGCAGCCAGTACGCTGATGTGAAAGGTCTGAAGCTGACGACCAAGATTTACAACCTGGATATGACGGAGAAGTTCTCGCACCAGGACTCTGTTGACGCCGGCGCCGACAGCACGGCCAAGATTCTCACGCTGCCCGATATCTCCGGTCTGAGTCCGGTATATTTTGTCGTGCTGCGGCTCACGGATTCAACCGGCAAACTGGTGGGCTCGAACTTCTACTGGCTCTCCACCAAGCCAGAAACGATTGACTGGGCGAAATCGACATGGTGGATGACTCCCACTGACTCCTATGCTGACTTCACAGCTCTGGCGCAGCTTCCCAAGGTCAAACTTAAAGTCAGCGATCATACCGAACGCCAAGGCGCGGAATCCTATACGCACGTAACCCTCGAAAATCCCAGCAACAATCTGGCTTTCTTTATCAGGTTAAAAGTGAGCAAGGGCGAGGGAAAAGAGATTCTTCCGGTTGTGTGGGAAGAAAATTACATTTCCCTGCTGCCCGGTGAGAAACGCGAAGTCACAGCCACCTATCACACCAGCGACCTGGGAACAGCGAAACCCTCGGTAGAGATCAGCGGCTGGAACGTAGAATAAGTGCCGAAATCGTTCACGCATCCCATATTGGGAAAGCCGCGCCTTGGATTCTTTGATTTGCTTTTAACCCAGGTTTAACAGTGGGTTCGCTTTCACAGTGGCTTAACAATCTGTTCATCATTTATTTATAGCTGGCGGACTTAAAACTACTGATATCTATCCTCCGATTGACACAGCGGCTACTTTCTGATTAGTCGTCAGCACTTCTCTGCCGACTCCTATCTACTAACTTAAAAGCGACCGACAATCTAAGGACGCCTTTTTGCGCAAAGACAAGAAAGGTAAGGCACCACTGGCCAGTGCTCTTCAACCGATGAAAGTTTCGAGAGGAAGTCTTGTATGCGTCGAAAGAGCTGCTTCGTTAATTCTACGTTCAATATTCTTTGCGCCATCCTGGCTACGATCGTAATTGCCCTCGGCAACTGCTCGACCGTAGCCGCCCAGGTGGTACCCCTCGCGCAACATGTAGTCCTGGTGATTGACGAAAATACTTCGTTTGGCACGGTATATCCCAATGGTATGCCCTGGCTGGTAAAGCAAGGAAATCGATACGGGTTTGCGAATAACTACGACTCAGACCACAGCGGCTCGCTGCTCGACTATCTATATTTGGCATCGGGGAGTTGCGAATCAAATTATTCCTGTTCGAATGCGCCGGCGTGCAGCCTTCCCTCCGGCAGCCACAACTTTAATTGCAACGGGAATGATTGCTTCAAACAGAACAGTTGCGAACCGACAGTGACCAAAGATCCCATCACGGACGAAAACATTTTTCACTTGATGAATAACCAGCCGATTTCATGGAAGGTTTACGTGCAGAATTACCTCAATGCCGGCGGCAACGTGAATGTTCCCGATTTCACGTCGGCAAACCAGCCGCCGTTCACCAACTACTACGCGAGGCACAATGCGGCAGTCTGGTATGAAGAAGTTCTGAGCAATACGCTGGGCTCGCAGGGAAACGTTGTGGATTTCGAGCAGTTCGGCATCGATGTGGCGAATCGAACGCTGCCTCGCTTTGCGATTATTGTGCCCGACGGATGCTGGGATCTGCACGATAGCTGCTCATCTCTCACCAACGCCGACGATTTTTTGAACAGCAATCTCACGCCTATGCTCAACATGCCCGATTTTCAGGCTGGCGGAAGTGGACTGCTATTGGTGACCTTTGATAATGGCGAAGACGATGATGCCGGCAAGGTTTACACGGGCATCGTCGGACCGAATGTGAAGGCTGGCCACGTTTCAGATATTGCCTACAAGCACGAGAACGCGTTACGAACCATGCTGGACGCGCTTGGAATTCAGAGTTACCCAGGATGGTCGGCCAGCGCAGCCGCCATGGCGGATTTCTTCTCTTCAACCGCAGGCAGTGTGGTTATTAACTCGCCGGCGAATGGTTCGACACAGGGCGCGTCCGTGCTGGTAAACGCTGCGGCGTCGGAGTTAAGCGCGGAGGTCGATCATATGGAGGTATGGGACACTTTCAACGGCAAAGCGACAAAACTCGGAAACATTTTCAGCAAGACGATCGATCGGGCTTTCCCCGTGAGCGGTAATGGCGCACATCAGATGACGATCCAGGATGTCGGCGGCGCGCCATCTTACAAAACTCTTCACAAGGAAGTCACGAATTACACCCGGTCGTCCTCTTATGGCGTTTTCGTGAAAACTCCGGCGAACAATTCAACGCAGGCCACCCTGTTCCCTCTTAGCGCATTTGCCGTGGAAGCGGGTGCGGAACGAACAGCTTCGGGAATCGACCACATTGAAGTTTGGAATGGCGCCACCAAACTCGGTGACTCGCCGGGGGGAACTGCCGTCAGCCAATGGTATTCGCTGGAGCCGGGCAACTACACCCTTACCGTACAGGACGTAACCAGCTCAGAACAGCACCTTCACGAAACCAAAGTCAGCTTTACCGTATCTTCCGCTCCCGGGGTGCATATCAACTCACCCGCGAATAGTTCGACCTGGTCGACGACCACTGTGCCGATCAACGCTTATGCTTACGAGCAGAATGGCTCGAAAACACCGCTGGTCGATCACATTGAAGTCTGGGACAACACCCATGGAGTGAAGCTCGGCGAGTCTCCGACCGGCGTGGGAGTGAATAGCTTATTCATGAATCAGAGCGTCACTTTGCCGAAGGCGGGAAGTTACGAGCTGGCAATTATGGATATCAATCCGAATAACGGGTACAAGCCCATTCACACTTCGTACGTGAACGTCACCGTAAAGTGAGAGCAAAAGGCCGGTAGAGCATAACAGCGTTCCTGATTCAGCTTACGCAACGTGTTGTGAGATTGAGAGTAGATTGCCATCAGGGTCCTTAAACCACGCTACTTTATCGCCGGTGGGCGCGGTCCAGATTCCGAGTTGATCCTGTTCGAAGAAGCCAAATCTTTGGAACGGGACACCCTTCGCCTGAAGCTCCGCAGCCATCTTCTCGATGTCCGTTACCTGCCATCCGAGAATAGTGAATTGAGCTGGTGTAAATTCGGCCTTCGAAACCCGCACCATGATTCCGGTCGCACTCATCACCAGCGCGAAGCCATCGTCCTTCACAAAGCGCAGTCCTAAGACGCCTTCATAAAACGCTCTTGCCTTAACCGGATCTTTTGTGGGGACGAAAGCGACGATGTTTGTTGAACCGAGCATACAATCTCCTCTTCTCGCATAAAGCATGAGGTTGTTAAGCTTCGTCTGGGGGCAATTCGAAGTCAATCAGATTCCCGCGGAATCCTTTGGTCTTGATCGCTCCAAAAGCGATGCCCACTCCCATCCAAATGGCCCCTACAATTTTCGCTGGCCGACTCAGGTTGAGCCATAGCAAAAGGCAGATAAAGAATCCAGCCAGAGGGAAAAGGAAATTCGTAAATTTCTTCTTATCTTCGCGCACAAAATAACGCACGAAGGCCGCTAGATTCACGCCCATGAACGCGATCAATGCGCCGAAGTTCAACATCTCCGCGCCCAGGCCGTAGCTAACGACAAATGCTCCCAGTAGCGCAATCACACCTACGAAAATCACATTGTTACGCGGCACATGTCTTTTTGGATCGACGGCGCCGAAGAAAGATTGCGGCAGCGCCTTGCTGCGACCCATTCCATACAGTAGCCGCGCGGCGCCCAACTGCGCTCCCATACCGGAGCCGAAATTTGCGACCAGCAGAGTGAATCCAACGATACCGAACAGCGGCGCCCAAGCCCTTCCGGCAACAAAAGTGAACGCCGTATCGATATTCGGAAACAGCTGCGTGGCAGGCCAGATTAGTTGCGCGGCATAAACTTCGACGGCGGATAAGATGCCGATCACCAGACAGGTCAGCACCGTCGCCCGCAAAATATTCCGGCGCGGATTTTCGGCTTCTTCCGAAAGCGTCGAGATTCCATCGAAGCCAATGTAGGTAAGAACGGCGATTGAAGTGCCACCGAGCACGGCCTTCGTGTTCCACAAATCGCGATCATAAAACGGACGCAGAAAGAAATCGGGATCGCTATGAGGGTGTCCGAAAATGTAGTGCGCTGCCGCCAGAAAAAACAAAACGATCACCGCGCCCATTCCGGCAGCAAGTCCGGTATTCACCCGAGCCGATGTCTTTACTCCCTGAATATTTAACAGGGTGAATACGGCGGCAAAAAAAACCGCCCATGCCCAGTAAGGCAAACTCTCCACAATCGGCGTCCCGTGGGCAAAGTCGCGGGCAATCTGGCTGCACCAGATGATGCAGATCATAGGATTGAGCATGTAGTCCATCACCATGCTCCAGCCAGTAACGTAACCGAGTGCGGGATTGATTTCCTGTCCCACATAAGTAAAAGCCGATCCGGCACTGGGGTAGGCCCGCGCCATCTTGCCGTAGCTGATCGCGGTAAACAGCATGGCAACCATCGCGATAAGAATGGTCGTGACCACGTGCCCATGTCCGCGATCGCTGAGCACGCCAAACACCGACATCGGCGCGACCGGCTGGATGACGATTACGCCATAAAGAATTAAATCCCAAAGCGTGAGCGTGCGGCGCAGGCGTGGGGCGGATGAGACAGCAGGAACGGAGGTTGTTTCCATGGGTCCGCCTATTGGATTATGGAGGGTCAGAAATGTCAATATTAAAACGTTTCTGCAAGCCAGCCTCCGCGCTTGATGGCAGGCGAGCGTTAGGAACGCTCGCGGGCGGGGCAGCATGGTCGAGTAGAGGTTGAGTGAGCGTCCGCCTCAGCTCAACGATGGTGTATTATGCTGTATTATCTAATATTATGGACAAACAAACCATCAGCTTCCGCTTGGAAGCAGATAAAGTGTCCGCATTGGACGAGTTGGCACGATTCCTCGACCGCGACCGCACTTATCTTCTTGCCGAAGCTGTACAGGCATACCTGGATGTGCAACAGTGGCATTTCGAACAGATACGGGCTGGGATAGCTGAAGCCGATGCCGGCAAAGTCATTGACCATCGCAAGATGAAAGCGATGGCTTCCCGTTGGCGGCGCAGGAAATGAAGATTGTTTGGACTCGCAGGGCTTCGCGGCACCTGCGCTCCGCCTATGAATATTGGACTCGTGAAAGCTCGAGGGCCGAAGCCAACACAATGCTCGGCCGCATCTTTTCCGCCGTTGAGATGTTAGAGAGTCACCCAGAGGCCGGACGGAGCGGCCGGGTTCCCGGCACACGGGAACTCGTCATCGCCCCCACTCCATTCCTCATCGCATATCGTATCCGCAGCGGCAAAATCGAAATACTTGCTTTGCTGCGCGGCGCCCGAAAATGGCCGGACAATCTTTAAACAATTCGGGCGAAGCTGACCAGAAAAGCCTACTTCGATGAGCCGTAGTCGAACCAGTACCCGCGCTGTTCATTCCCTGACATCTGCCGCGTGTTGTATTCCAGAAGATAGTTCAGGTG
>JBAVUV010000632.1:0-2851 GCA_049696955.1 Candidatus Sulfotelmatobacter sp.
TGGGCGAGGGCCAGTTCGCGGTCCAGGCGCTGGAGAGCCTCGGGGACTCCGGGCATGTCGGATTTGAGGTTAACCGTTTTGATGGAGCGCCCCTCAGGGGTATTTTTCGGTCTGGAATCCGCTGCCGATTGATTGGGCCGGCATCCTGCAAATTGCCGGCCTACGGCTGGACAGCCGAGGGCGGCTGTCCCTACATGTATCTTCCCGCTTACTTCTTCCGGCTTCTGATAGCCTCTCTTGCTTCTTTATCCGCGGTGCGGCGACGTTCAGTTTCGCGTTTGTCCCAGAGCTGCTTGCCTTTGGCTAGAGCGAGTTCAACTTTCACCTTGCCGTTCTTGAAGTACATTCGGACGGGAATCAGTGTCAGTCCCTTTTGCTGGGTTTTGCCGATGAGCTTGCGGATTTCCTCTTTATGCATGAGCAGCTTGCGGGTGCGCAGGGGCGCGTGGTTGTGAATGTTGCCATGCTCGTAGGGGCCGATGTGGGCATTCAAGAGCCAGAGTTCGCCATCTTTGACCAAGCCGTAAGCGTCCTTCAGGTTCGCCAGGCCGCCGCGTACCGATTTGGCCTCGGTTCCGGTTAGAACCAGGCCACACTCAAATTTTTCCAGCAAGAAGTAGTTATGGGAAGCGATCCTATTAACGGCGGCATCTCGTTGGCCGGAGGCCGTAGGGTCGCGCCGGGGGGATTTCTCCGGACTAGGTTTGGTCTGGTGTGCGGATTGTCGCGGCATGGTAGGGGTGGTGGCTTTATCTTAGCGCGAAAAGCGGCGCGAAATATCGTGTCCGGCTGCTAGCGACCGGATTCCCCGGCGCGGGCAGCCGCTCCTCACCCATTGGGGCTAAGACCAAAGAGTGTAACTGCCGCGTGTGCAATGAGATGGGGAGGCACGAGAGCCGATGCTATAATCGCAGCCAAAGCTTCAATTTTGTACGTCGAGCAGGTCGCTGGAAACGAGCTGGCGGGGCAATTACTGCCTGTCCGGCGAACATTTTCGGCAAAGATTTTGAGACGAGGACTGTCGAATGAAACGTCTGATGCCTGCGGCGGTTGCGCTGCTGGTTCTGGTTGTCATACTCCCCGCGATTGCCGATAAGGCCAAGACGTTCTACGAGAAAGCCCAGGACGCCGAGGCGCGCCAGAACTATGAAGCCGCTTACGATCTGTACAAGCATGCTTATGACTTGAAACCGAAAGATTTGCGTTACCGCGCGTCGTTCGAGCGAATGCGCTTCAAGACCGCCGCCACCCTGGTCCATCAAGGTCAGGTGCTTCGCGACCAGGGCAAACTGCAGGAAGCGCTGGCTGAGTTTCAAAAAGCGGCTCTGATAGACCCTTCGCTGTTCATTGCTCAACAAGAGTTAAAAAAGACTCTGCAGATGATCAACGATAAGGAGAATCCTCCGCCGCAAGCCGTCGGTCCTCCGGGCAGCCTGGAACGCAAGATCAGAGAAGCCGGCGGTCCAGTAGAGTTAGCTCCCATCTCGAACACCCCGCTCACAATCAAGGCCACGGACGACAGCAAGGTGATTTATGAGACCATCGGCAAGATCGCCGGGATCAACGTCCTGTTCGATCCGGATTACACTTCCCGCCGGATCAAGGTCGAGTTGAATGGAGTGACGCTGCAAGATGCGCTCGAGATTACTGCGCTGGAATCAAAAACTTTCTGGCGGCCGGTGACTTCAAATACGATTTTTGTGGCCCAGGACAATCCTGCCAAGCGCAAAGAGTTGGAACAGAGCGTTCTGAAAACTTTTTACCTGCAGAATCTTTCGCAGCCTACCGAGCTGCAAGATGTGGTGAACGCGATTCGCGCCGTGCTGGACGTACAGAGAGTACAGCAGTTGCTCTCGCAGAATGCGCTGGTGGTGCGCGGCACGCCTGACCAGATTGCACTGGCTGAGAAGTTGGTTGAGGATCTGGATAAGGCGCGTCCGGAAGTTGTGGTCGACATCGCTGTTTTGCAGGTGAGCAAAGACAAGTCGCGCACCTTGGGATTGAGTCCGCCAACCAGCGCGACCGTCACGCTGCAAAGCAATCTCAATACCACGACTACTCCGACGACTACGACAACCGGAACTACGACCACTTCGACCCCTACCGGACTCGAGCTGAATACCCTCGGCAATCTGAATGCGACTGATTTTCAAGTGTCGATTGGATCGGCCAACCTGTCAGCTTTGATGGGCGATACGGATACGAAGATGCTGCAGAATCCGCAGGTCCGCGCGCTGGATAACCAGAAGGCGACGCTCAAGATCGGCGAACGCGTGCCGGTAGCCACAGGGTCGTTCCAGCCTGGAATCGGTGGGGTCGGTATTAACCCGCTGGTAAACACGCAGTTTCAATATCTGGACGTTGGTGTGAACATCGATGTTACGCCGCATGTGCATTCCGATCGGGAAGTGACTTTAAAGATCACCATGGAAATCTCTTCGGTGGTTGGCCAATCCAGCATCGGCGGCATCAGCCAGCCCATCATTGGCCAGAAAAAAGTGGAACACGAAATTCGCCTGAGGGATGGGGAATCGAGCTTGATTGGCGGAATCATGGACGATTCGCAAACCAAGGCACTGACTGGCATTCCCGGATTGGCGCAGATTCCGATCATAAAATACCTTTTTGGCCAGGTAACGCAGGACAACGAGCAGGATGAGACGATCTTTGCCATCACGCCGCACATAATTCGTGGAACTAGCTTGAGCGAGTTAAACCAGCGGGCCATCGATATCGGGACCGCAAATGTGGTTCAACTGCGGGAAGTGAACCATCCAATATCCATCACACCTGCGGGACAGGCGTCTCCCAATCAGACTCCTGCTATTCCGCCCGCAAATCAAAACTCCAA
>JBAVUV010000633.1:0-3445 GCA_049696955.1 Candidatus Sulfotelmatobacter sp.
ATCTTTCTGAGACCGCTTATTTCGTCCCACGCGGCGGCGAACATTGTGAACTGCGGTGGTTTACGCCACGCTGCGAGGTAAAGCTTTGCGGGCATGCAACCCTAGCCTCCGGGTTTGTGCTGATGCAGCTTCTTGCCCCTGAGCTCAAATCCGTGCGCTTCGAGACCCGTTACTCGGGAGCGCTGACCGTCTCCCGTGCCAGCAGCCTGTTCGCCATGGATTTCCCCTCCCTCAGCCCGTGGCCGTGCGAAGCTCCGCCGACGGACTTAATAAAGGGTCTGGGAAAAACTCCAGTGGAGGTTATGCAAATCAAAGACAACTACTTCGCCGTCTTTGAGAGCGAGCAGGATGTTAAAAGCATCCGCCCCGATTTCAGGTTGCTGGAAAAGCTCCATCCCGCCGGGGTCGCTATCACCGCTCCTGGGAAGGATGCTGATTTCGTTTCCCGTTATTTTGCCCCGAGCTACGGAATTATGGAAGATCCGGTGACCGGCTCGACGCACTGTTCGTTGGCCCCATATTGGGCGCAGCGGTTCGGCAAGAAGAAGCTATTCGCGCGTCAGGTGTCGGAGCGCGGCGGAGAAATCTGGTGCGAAGTTGAAGAACCGCGAGTGATTCTCAAAGGAAATGCGGTGCTGACATTGCGCGGCGAATTGCTGATCTAGGCAAGAGCCGAAAAGGTTCTAGTGGATCAATCCCTTGCTGCGCAGGAATTCCTGTGCAACGTCTTTCACATCGCGACGCTGCCCGTCGAGAGCATAGTTTAATTTTTGCATCTCCTGGTCGGAGATCTTTCCTCCCAACTCGGCGATCGCTTCGCCAACTTCGGGATGCTGCTGCAAGGTCTGCTGGCGAATAACTGCGACTGCCTCGTATGGAGGAAAATAGTGACGGTCATCTTCCAGCGCGAACAGATCGAACGCCGGGATCAGTCCATCCGTTGCATTTCCTGCGGCGATATCGATCTGATGATCCTTCAACGCTGGGGCGAGCAAGCCTAAATCCATCACGCGCGGCGGAGCGGCGAAGTGCAGGCCGTAAGCGGCCGCCAGTCCGGCGTATCCGTCGGGGCGTTCCATGAATTCGTAGCCGAAACCGGCGTGCCATTGCGGAGCGAATGCGGCCGCCTGCGATAGAGTCTTGAGGTGGAGGCGGCGCGCATCGTCACCGCGAATCTCCATGGCAAAAGTATCGTTAAAGCCGAATGGAGGGCCAAGCGTCAGGCCGAAGTGAGTTTCATACTCGTTCTTGACCCGCTGATACACTTCGGCGCGATCGCCTTCAACCTTCTGTTTCAGGATGGCGGTGAGCGCGGTTCCCGTGTATTCGGGATAGATATCGATGCGTCCCGCCAGCATCGCCTGTTGACAGATATAAGTTCCCGCCAGATAGAAGCGCCGTTCGACTTTCAGATGCGTGCGCGCCTCAATAATCTGAGCGATCAGCTCGCCCAGCATCAGCGACTCGGTAAAGTTCTTGGATCCGATTACGATGCGGTTCGCATGCGAAGGAGCACAGGAAGGCAGCAACAGCAGCAAAGAGAGAAGAACGACGAATATGACAATCGCGCGCCTGCCTTTCTTCATTGCGGCTGCAGGCGCCTCTCCAGCCATCCCAAACCGAAATCCGCGGACAGTGCCAGCACCGCGGCGGGAATGGCACCGGCGAGAATAAGTTGATTGTTCACCATTGCCAGGCCGCGAAAGATAAATTCGCCCAGGCCTCCGGCGCCAACCGCCGCTGCAATCGTGGCCAGGCCCACAGAGACCACTACAGCCACTCGCACCCCGGAAAGAATCACGCTGACGGCCAAGGGCAACTCCACCTGAAACAAAAGCTGCCGACCCGTGAGCCCCATGCCGCGCCCAGCTTCCACGACGGAGGGATCGACTCCACGGATTCCCGTGTAGGTGTTGCGAATCACGGGCAGGAGCGCGTACAGCGTTAGAGCGAGAATTGCCAGGCGATCGGCGCGGGCTCCGATCCAGGGCACGGGCAACAGAAAACCAAACAATGCGAGACTGGGGATAGTTTGGATAATGTTTGCGCCGCCTAGCACCGGCTTGTTCCAGACCGGCCAGTGAGCGCTCAAGATGCCCAGCGGAATGCCGATGAGCACCGCGAGCAGCGTGGAAATTCCCACCAGCCATAGATGCTCAAGTGTGAGTTCCAGAATTTCTTCATGGTGCTGCGCGAAAAAGTGAATCAGGTTCATTCCGTTCCTCGAGTTGCCACCGAACTCAATCCCTCTCCGAAAGCTTGCACATACGCTGCAGCCAATGGATCGCTGGATCGCAAGAAATCCTGTGGCGAGAGGACCGTGACTAACTTGCCCGCCTCCATCAGCGCGATGCGCGAAGCGAGCCGAAGAGCTTCACGCAAGTCGTGCGTGACAAAAACTACCGTCTTGTTGAGCCGGCGCTGAAGTGCCAGAAATTCGCGCTGCAGTTGATCGCGGGTGAGCGCGTCGAGGGCGCCGAATGGCTCATCCATGAGCAGAATCGCCGGGTCCGCAGCCAGCGCTCGAGCA
The DNA here is from genome assembly GCA_049696955.1 of Candidatus Sulfotelmatobacter sp. GTDB lineage: Bacteria > Acidobacteriota > Terriglobia > Terriglobales > Acidobacteriaceae > Sulfotelmatobacter. Next base: position 2,531 of record JBAVUV010000633.1, read on the forward strand.
ACTCCCACACGCTGCTGTTGTCCACCCGAGAGTTGGTGAGGGTAACGGGAAGCGACTTCGTCATCCAAACCGACGAGCTGTAACAACTCGCCCACGCGAGCATCAATGCGTTCGGTGGGCCAGCCTTCGATTCGAGGTACGAGACGGATGTTGCGCGCTACGGTGAGATGCGGGAACAAGCCAATATTCTGAATGACGTAGCCTATGCTCCGGCGCAGGCGAATGACGTCGGTCTTAGCGGTGTCGGCGCCATCGACGCGAACTTCCCCAGCACTGGGCTTCAGTAGACGATTGATCAGTTTTAATGAAGTCGTTTTTCCCGAGCCGCTGCGTCCCAGCAGTATCAAAGTCTCGCCATGTTGCACCTGAAGATTCAAGCCGCGCAGTAATGGTCGGCCATTGGGGAGCGCGTAGACGACGTCCCGGAATTCAATCACCGCCCCGTTGGTTGAATTTGGTTCCATGTTCGGGTCGAACTTCTGGTCACAGTACTTCTAATCGAACTTGGCGCTCAATCTTCATCAACCTGTATTCGTCAGAAATGTGATGGCCAAGCATACCGGAGTTGGCGTATTCGCCGCAGAAAACTATCCCGGACCGCGCGAAGTACTTCTGTGCGAATGCACCCGCGCAGCTAATAGACGATCAGGCTCCCGGCCGCTACGATTCTCTGAGGACTCGTGTGGAAAATTAGCCTGGCTATGAGTGTGTTCGTTTTACGCAATCTCGTTTCGTGGATGCTGATCATCCTGCTCCCTGCATCGTTACTGGCAGCGGATACAGGTTCGGCTGTGTTACATAGCAGTGGCGGAGTGTGGGTAAATGGCGCGGAGGTGACGGATTCCACTGTTATATTCCCGGGAGATTCGCTCGAGACTAAACCAGGATTCGTCGCTAATCTCGACGCTGAAGGAT
>JBAVUV010000634.1:0-8320 GCA_049696955.1 Candidatus Sulfotelmatobacter sp.
CTGGAGTTGCTGAACACAGCCGGCAACGTGGTGGCGATGGATCTGCGGGAGATCAAGGGTGTGTACTTCGTGCGCGAGTTCGGGGACTCGGAATCACTCACCCGCAAGACTTTCACCACGCGTCCGCGATCTGAAGGGTTGTGGGTGCGGCTGCGGTTTAAGGACAACGAAATTCTTGAAGGGCTGATGCCTTCTGACCTTACCCAGAGCACGCCGGAAGGTTTTCTGATCAATCCTCCGGATCAGCGCTCGAATACGCAGCGCATTTTCGTTCCGCGAACCGCGCTGGAATCGTTGACCGTGCTGGCGGTGATCGGCGCAACCAGACGTCCGCGGCGTGGAGCGACCGGCGACCAGCGGCAAGTGCCGATGTTCGAAGAATGATCCGCTTCACTCCACCGGAGTCAACAGGAACGCGCGGTTTTGTCCTCCCTTGGTGCCGTAGCCGGTAATTTGTCCTACGGAGTTGATCGCGTTGGCATTGATCAATACCCACCCGGTGCCTGTGGGAATCAGATCGTTCAGATCCAGCATGCCGCGGGTGGAAGTCCAGAGCATCGCATGGGGGACGTTGGGTGCGACGTCTCCGTAGCCAACGACTTCGCCGCTATCGTTGATGGCAAAGGCGACGCTGTAAGTTCCGCCGGAGAGGACTCCGAGGTCATCGATGGCATTGCTGGCGCTCCATTTGACAGCGTGCCATGCTGAGTTGGCCTTCGAGTTCGACTGCCCGACTACTACCCCGGAGGAGTTGATTGCATTGGCGAGGCTGGTATTGCCGCCGGCGAGAGTTCCCAGATCCTTCAATCCGCCTCCCGAAGTCCACTTGAAACCGTGAGAAGTAAATGGAGGGCCGTAGCCAAATATCGATTCACCGACGATTTCGTTGCTGTCGTTCAGATCGAGGGCGGCGGTAAAAATACTTTTGGGCAAAGCGCCGAGGTTCTTGATTTGTTTATCTGTCCAACTAGCGGCATCGACGATGGTTGCATTTGCAAACGAATCGCCGGCGATTACTCCGGAAGTATTAATTTCGAAGGCGCAACTGGAATTTCCCCCGGAAAGCTTGCCGAGGTTGACCATTCCGCCGGTGGAGGTCCACTCGAAGGCGATGAAGTTGTATAGGTCAGCCGGGTTAGTGCTGGTGTTGGAATAGCCGACGACTTGTCCCAGGTTATTAATACCGATGGCGCCGCTGATGTTTCCGCCCGGCAAAACTCCGAGGTCTTTTATTCCACCGGTGCGGGTCCAATAGAAGGCGTGTTGTCCGGCGGTGGTGCCGGTGCAAGGATAACCCTCACCGTTGGCGACATCAGCACAGCCGACAACGGCCCCGCTGGAGTTGAGCCAAAACCCGCTGCTCTCGTTGGTGCCTTTCAGTAAACCAATTTCCGTAATGGTGAAAGTTTGCGCCGCCGCGCAGACGGTGAACAGTAACACTGCAAAAGGTCCCAGCAGATAATAATTTTTCGTCATGGTCCATTTCCCTGTTTCTCAGCTCAGAGTGCCTTCGATGCAGTTGCTCGAAATGGCAGTTGGTCCACAATAATATTGCAATCCGGCGAAAGTTGGGATAAAAAGGCTGCTCCCGCGCGCCGATAAGTGCGGTGCGGCGAGATGGACGGGCCCACTCCTTCCTCTACCCTGTCCGTTCTCCGGGGCGTAGCTATCTCTTACCGAAGGTGCCGAAGACATGAGAGCTGTCTGCCGCCTCTCCTACCAGTATTTTTGTGCCTTGGTTGTGGTTACCATGGCGATGCAATTTTCTTCCGCGTTATTGGCGCAGGAAACGGACGCGGGGCGCGCCGCAGTGCCGCAGATATCAATTGCGCAGCCATTGATTACTCAGCCGGTCGATGAGGGACAACTCACCGTTCTAAAAGGTAATACGCATCCTTTGGCGAAGCCGGCATTTGACCTGGGGACGGCACCGGCGACGCTTCCGATGCAGCGCATGCTTTTGGTTTTGAAGAGGAGTCCGCAACAGGAAGCGGCGCTGAGAAAGCTGCTCGACGAGCAACAGAGCAAGGGTTCACCCAACTACCATAAGTGGCTTACTCCGATGCAATTCGGTGAGCAGTTCGGACCCAGCGACAGTGACATGCAGACGATTACTTTGTGGTTGCAGTCGCACGGATTTCAGGTGGGATCGACGAAAGGGCGTAGCGTGCTGGAGTTTTCCGGGTCGGCCAGCCATGTGAAGGAAGCGTTTCACACGACGATTCATAAGTACATCGTGAAGGGCGAGCAACACTGGGCGAATGCCAGCGATCCATCGATCCCGACGGCACTGATGCCGGCGGTGGCGGGGGTGTTGACGCTGCATAACTTTTTGAAGAAACCGTACATCCATTTTTCGCCGCAGCCAGTGGCGGCGAAACTTGTATCGCCGGGGCCGGGCAAACGGCCTCAGGTTACGTTTCCGGCGCAGGATGGGCAACCCACGACTTATGCGTTGGCGCCCCAGGATTACGCGGTGATTTATAACATCAATCCGGTGTATGGCAGTCAAAACGGAGACTTGTCGAGGATTGCTGTGGTGGGGCGCAGCAACTTGTATGCGGGGGGTGAGGACGTTCAGGATTTTCGCAACTATGCGTTCAACCTTTGCTGCGGAAACTTCAGCATCATTCTAGACGGTCCCGATCCTGGCGACCTGGGCGGGGGAGAAGAAGCGGAAGCTACGCTGGATACTAGTTGGTCGGGCGCTATCGCCCCGGGGGCCTTTGTGGAGCTGGTGGTTTCTGCGTCCACTAACACAACCGATGGGATTGATCTATCAGAGCTGTACATTGTGGAGAACAATCTCGCGGACATCATGACCGAAAGCTTTGGCACCTGCGAGTACTACTCCACCGATTCGCAGGTGGCGGGGGTGAATGCTGTGGCCGAGCAGGCCGCCGCGCAAGGGATCACTTATTTCGTATCGGCGGGCGATGATGGCGCAGAGGGCTGCGACGATCAGGATTCTGAAGCCGTGGCGACCGGGCCTTTGTCGGTGAATGTGCTGGCGTCCACTCCTTACACAGTCGCGGTAGGCGGGACCCAGTTTAACGAGAATGGTGACGACACGAAGTACTGGACCAGCAATCCGCCCATTGCTGAGACGGCAATTTCTTATATTCCAGAAGACGTCTGGAATGCCAGTTGCTTGAGCACGACGTGCGGATCGAACGCGGGCATTTGGGCGGGAAGCGGCGGGGTGAGTTCAGGAAACATCGGCAGCGGCGGAACATTTACGGGGTTCCCCAAGCCGGTGTGGCAGACAGGTTTTGGCGATACATTTCGAGACGTGCCAGATGTTGCGCTGACCGCTGCAGGTCACGATCCCTATTTGCTGTGCATCGAGGGCTCCTGCCAGCCCGACAGCGCAGGGAATCTATATATATATTTGGTCTGGGGAACGTCAGCGGCGGCCCCTTCGTTTGCGGGCATTATGGCGTTGGTGGACCCACAAGTGGCGGTCGTTAATTCGGGCCTTGGGGTTCGCCAGGGGCAGGTCGGTTACGTTCTCTATCCTTTGGCGGCGGCACAGCAGGCGAACGCAGCACTGGCCGGGCTGTGTAACGGCTCAAACACCACCACTCTTCCGAATACAGCGTGCGTGTTCAATGATGTGACAGCGGGTAATAATTCGGTGCCGGGCGAAGCTGATTACGGACTTGCGAGCGCCGACTATCAGGCCGGAGTTGGGTATGACATGGCCTCCGGATTGGGATCGGTGAATGTTGCGAATCTGGTGAGCCAGTGGGATTCTGTTGCGTCGAAGTTCAATGCCACCACGACGACTCTGACGCTGGATTCGGCGACGACTATGGTCCATGGTTCGCCTTTTAGCTTTACTGCAGTGGTGGCAGCCACTAGTGGGACGGGTGTTCCCAGTGGCGATGTCGCCCTTCTTACCGGCCTAGGAGCCGGCGTGAATGTCGGAGTTTTCCCACTTGCAGGCGGCTCCTCTTCGTCGACCACTGACTCGTTACCGGGCGGTAATTATTTTCTCCAAGCCCAATACAGCGGTGACTCAACCTTTGCCGCTAGTGTTTCTGGAGAGAGTCAGTGGGTTACTGTTACGCCGGAGGCCAGCACGACCGCGCTCTCCGTTCTGACCGTGAGCCAGAACGGCAATCCAATTCCTTTTAGCAGTGGACCTTTTGGGACCTTTGTCTATTTGCGTGCAGATGTGGCAGGAGCTTCGGGCCATGGTACGCCGACCGGAGGGGTCACCTTTTCTGACACGTTCGGTTCGATCCCTGGTTCCAGCAATCCATACGCTCTGAACAGTCAAGGAAATACGGCTACTCCCAACGAGGTACTCACGTTCGATACGGGCACGCATACGATCTCTGCCAGCTATGGCGGAGATGTCAGTTTTAATGCCAGCGCGAGGTCCTCCTTGAGCTTCACCATACAGCCGGGATTTTTTGCGGCGGTGCCGTCGAGTCAATCGCAGGTTGTGATCAGTGCGCCGGGTTCGTCGGGATCGACATCGGTTGCGGTTGCTTACTCGACGGGATTCAGCGGGACGATTGCGCTTGCCTGTTCTGGGCTACCTGCGGGAGCGGCTTGTGTGTTCAGTCCTGCTTCGATCAAAAGCAATGGGGCGGCCACCACCACCAATTGCACGATTACGGTGAATACTACAGCGGCGACTGCGAAGTTGCTGCCTCCGGCGCGGGGGATTTACTTCGCTCAATGGATAACCGGGGCGGGTTTGCTCTTCGGGATGGTCGTGATTGGTGGGCCAAAGCGGCAGCGGGTACGGGGAATGTTTCTGGCTTCGATGTTGTTGCTGATTTGTCTGGTCCCGGGGTGCGGAGGCGGGAGTTCGCACCCGACTCCTCCTATGCCGCCGCCAGCGGTCAGCACTCCGGCGGGGAGTTATAACGTGGTGGTCAACGCCACCAGCGGCGCGGTGCCTTCCAGCACGGGCTTCACGCTGGTTGTTCAATAAGACGCTCAATAAGACGTTCAATAAGGCGACCTGTAAGGCGCCAGTGAGACGTTCACTGGGACGTGGAGTAATCTGAAACCTCTCGAGCGCGTCAGCTGCCGACCGGCACGTGCCTGCCGTGGTGTACGATTTAATCGCGGATTATTCCATCTCCATGAAACTTTCTACCATCGCATCCAAGTTGAACCTGCGCCTCGAAACAGACTCGCAGGATATGGAAATAACAGGGCTTAACGGAATCGAGCAGGCCGGGCCGGGTGAATTGACGTTTGTTTCGAATCCTAAATATGCGGCCGCGGTGCGGTCGACCAGGGCTTCCGCGGTGCTTGTGGCGGAGGATTTTTCGGGGGCATCTTCTGCCGTTTTGGTGCGGGCAAAAGATCCTTATCTTGCTTTTGCGCGGGCGCTGGAACTGTTTCATCCGCCGCTGCTGTATGCGCCGGGGACTCATTCGACAGCGGTGGTGCACGCGTCGGCGAAGATTGGACGCGATGCGCATCTCGGTCCTTATGTAGTGGTCGGTGAAAATGCGGAGATTGGCGACAACGCCGTGTTGCTGGCGCATGTGGTGATTTATCGAGGAGTGAAGATTGGGAACAACTTTTTTGCACATGCTCACGCGGTGGTGCGGGAAAATTGCCGCATCGGCAACAACGTTCTGCTGCACAACGGCGTGGTGATCGGGTCTGACGGTTTCGGCTTTGCGAAGATGGAAGACAGGCGCTGGCACAAGATTCCCCAACCGGCGCCGGTGGTAATCGAGGACGATGTGGAGGTGCAGGCGAATTCGTGCATCGATCGAGCCAGCGTGGGCGAAACACGCATTCGGCGTGGAGTGAAGATCGATAATCTGGTGCAGGTGGGTCATGGGTCGCAGGTGGGCGAAGATGCGCTGCTGTGCTCGCAGGTGGGGCTGGCAGGTTCGACGGAGATTGGCAGGCGCGTTATTTTAACGGGGCAGGTTGGGGTGGTGGGACACTGCAAAGTTGGAGATGACGCGATCGTCACTCCGCAGAGTGGTGTGGCGCACGATATTGCCGCGGGTGCGCTGGTCAGCGGAGCTCCGGCGGTAGATCACAAATTGTGGTTGAAATATTCTGCGCTATTGTCGAAGCTGCCGGAAATGGCGCGGGCGCTGCGGACGAAGAAGTAGTTGAGCCGCTGAAGCGGTTCTAATGATCGAGCTTACGCGGCCCATTCGGCTTCGCTCAGGGCAGGCCGCTTAAGCAACGCTCTTCCACAGTGCTGCAAGCGTTAGTTTCGCTCACGACGGCGTTACTTCTTCAGTTCCGCGGGCCAGTTTTGCACCAGGGTGAAGGGATCGGTGCCTTCTTTGAGATTGCCGCTATTCAGCAGAAACTTTTTCCCGTCGGCTGTCACATCGAAGGGTCCAAAATCGCGCTGGATTCCGACTGTCTGAAACAGGTCATGAGGGATGCCGAGGTGGACCGCGCCGCCGGATGTGTTCACATCAACGGACACCATCTTGTCGGAAGGGTCGAGGAAGAATAACTCTTTGCCGTCCCGGCGCCACCTTGGCCAGGTTCCACCGTTGGTTGAAACCTGCCACTTCGCACCACCAGCCGGAAAAGCGGTGATGTAGATTTCGCGGCGTCCAGAGTCGTTCGACTGATAGGCCAACCACTTTCCGTCGGGGGAGACGGCGGGGAATTGCGACTCAAAGTTGTTCTGCACGACTGGGAAAGGTTTGCCATCGCCGAAAAGTGGAAGCGCCCAGATCATATAGGTCGGCTCACTCTTGATATCGCGCTTTATGTAGACGAGATAGCGACCGTCAGAAGAGGCGCTGGCGGGAAGTTCTACGGTTTCCTCAGTCTCCAAGACAACTCGTTCCGGGCCGCTGCCGTCGGCGGCCTTCGAGTACATATGACTCATACCCTTCGGGTTGGAAGCGTAGAAAACAGTTTTTCCGTCCGCTGACCATACCGGGAAACCGCGCGCACTGCCGGCGAAGGTGAGGCGTGTACTGGTGCCGCGCGTCAGGTCGAAAACCCATACATCTTCATTGCCTTGCGTGCCGGTGAAAATCATCGAGGCCAAACGGGTGCCATCGGGAGACATTGTGGGGAAGAGATAACGGTCCGGCTGCGCCGCAGAGCCGGTCAACTTGCCGTCACGGCCCCACCAGAGAAGGTTCCACCCGCCTGAATTTTCGCCGGTCTGGTAGATAAGAGTTCCGTTCTGCGAAGCCGAAAAAAGCGGGCGGGCCGTGGCACCGTTGATCGCTATATGTTCGGCGATGGCGACGGGTTGGCCGGAAAGCTCTCCGCGGCGCGGATCAAAGGGCTGTGCAATCAGATTCTGATCGCGCATGAACAGAAGGTGGCCGGCCGCGTAGATCGCCATGGAATCAGTCTTGGCCAGAGCCTTCGCCTGCAGCGATCCGAGTTCACCGAGATAAAGTGTGTTTTCCTGATTGCGGGAGCTTCGTCCCCAGAACAAGAAATGCTTGCCGTCGGGAAGGAACGACGGCCAGCGGTGACTGTTCTCGCTGCGGGAAGCATCCAGTTTTGAGGCTGGCTCCGGTACTCCGCCCGCCGCGGATACGCGAAACAACGGTTGAGTCGAGGAGGGGGTGAACACAATCGTGCCGTCCGAACTCCACGCTGCTCCGCGCCCGCTGAGGGCGTCGCAAATGTTCTCCGATGGGCCGCCATCGGCATTTATTTTTTTCAACTTGCCCACAGCGAAAAAACCGATGTCGCGGCCGTCTGGCGACCAGAAGGGATACGTCGCGTCTTCGGTACCAGCTAAAGGCTGAGCTGTGAGGGATGTGAGAGGGCGGACATACAACAGCACTTTGCCCTTGTCATCGCGGGCCGAGAAAGCCAGCTTGGTTCCGTCGGACGAAAGCACGGGCGGACCGGACGCGGGCAACATGGTGACGAACGACGTGCCTGCGGGTGGCAGAATGGATGACCGGACTACCGGCTCGGCCTTCGGGGTGCGGAAAATGTAGGCCGCTCCAACGCTCAGCGCGATGAGCGTTGTGGCGCCCGCGAGAAGCCAAGGGAGAAAAGTCCCGCCCGCAGACTGTTTCCGAGTTGGTGGTTGCGGTCCTTCGGTATGAGGATCGGCGACCAGTGCTTCCAGCTGGATTCTTACATCGTGCATGCAACCGTAACGCTGCTCGGGATTTTTTGCCAGGCAACGCCATACGGTTTCGTCCAGGCGGGGCGGCGAACTGGGGCGAACTGTGGAGATGCGATCCGGTTCCTTGTCGAGGATCGCGCCCAGCACGCTGAACTGAGACTTGCCTTCGAAAGCACGGCGGCCGGTGATCATCTCGTAGAGAACGCAACCGAAGCTGAAAATATCGGAACGGGCATGGGCTTCGGAGCCCTGCAA
>JBAVUV010000635.1:0-2488 GCA_049696955.1 Candidatus Sulfotelmatobacter sp.
GTACAGAGCTCTTAAGTCTTCGTCGCTGGTCCGTCCTTGAACGGTCGGCCCGGAAATCTTGTAGCCGTTGAGGTGCAGAATCGGAAGAACAGCCCAGTCCCGCACCGGATTTAAGAAGTTGACAGACTTCCAGCTTCCTTCAAGCGGACAAGTCTCGGATTCTCCGTCGCCGATGACGCAGGCAATGATCAGGTCGGGATTGTCGAAAGCTGCTCCGAATGCGTGAACCATCGAATAGCCGAGCTCCCCGCCCTCGTGCATGGAATTCGGGACGTGAGGTCCGCAATGGCTGGGCACTCCGCCCGGAGTCGAGAACTTCCGGAAAAGCAGTCGTAGGCCGTTCTCATCTGGTGTGATCTCCGGATGTACTTCGGTATAAGTGCCTTCCAAATAAGAGTTCGCATTGAGCGAGGGACCACCATGTCCTGGGCCGGCGATATAAATGATATTGGCTTCGCGCTCTTTGATCAGGCGGTTTAGATGAATGTAAATAAGATTTTGTCCCGGCGAAGTTCCCCAGTGCCCGAGCAGTCTTGGTTTGATCTGTTCGGCCTTGAGCGGCGCTCGCAACAGGGGATTCTCGAAGAGATAGATCTGACCAATGCAAAGATAATTCGCGGCTCGCCAGTAGCGGTTCATCTTGCCGAGCATTTCGGGCGTGAGCGGACCGTCGGGCTGCGGCGCTTTGGTTGGCCGTTGACCGTTGGCGGCGACAGCAGTAGACAAAGCCGCATCGAAGATAAACTTAGAGGGCTTGCCGCCCTGAGGCAGCTTCCGGTCCCCTAATGTCTGGCTGCTATCCTGATCAACGTCAATTGCTCTTTCTCTAGTAGGCATGTTGATTATTCCTCTCTATTTCTATGCCGGGGCGTCCGGATCGGGATTGTCGCCACCACGCGCGCCTTCCGCGGCAATCCTGCCAGCCGCGGAAGCCTTTCCCTTGAGAATCCATTCGAAAGCCACTGCGATTAAGGCCCCAATTACTGGTCCTACGACGTAGATCCAAGTCGTGTGGAGGTCGCCGCGTACGACATCCGGCGCCAGCGAACGCACCGGGTTCATCGATGAACCGGTAATCGGCGCCGCCCAGAGTCCTGCGAGGGCAATGTATCCGCCTACGGCGATAGCGCCGTTCGTGCCAACGTTCCTCGCTCCGTACGCCGTGCCCAAGATAGTGCTCACTAAGCCGGTGGTGAGCACCACTTCCATTGCCAGGGCCTTTCCTCCGGTCACGCCACGAGCCGGCAGCGTTGCGCCGAGCGCGCCAATCGTCCCAAACATGCCTCGAAGGAAAGCAGCCGCGCCAAGGCCTCCGACCACTTGCCCGACGACGTAGCCCGGAACTCGCTGCCAAGGAAAGTCGCGTCGCATCGCAAATGCCAGCGTGACTGCCGGATTCAAATGCGCTCCGCTCACTTCACCCATAAAATAGATGATCGCCATGACCATGAGTCCCGGCGCGACCACTATCATGCCCAACGTGACTCTGCCACCGCTCATCGCCGCAACGACACCACCACCGGCAGCGACCAGCACCAGCAGGAACGTGCCCCAGGTCTCGGCGAACACGCGTCGCCACTCAAAGGATGGATCGAAAAAATTGGGCGCCGGTTGCCGTTGGATCACGGGTTGCCTCACTGTGACTGGTGGTTCCCGCTCAATCAATTCCATGTCCACTCCCAGCAATGCCCCCGTAGATGCGCTTTATCGACTCAATTTACAAAACGACGATTAGGCAATACCTTTCTTTACCAGTTGATCCTTCCGGGTCTCTCGCTCCGCCTCAAGCCAGTCTTGATTTGCTTTGCCCTCGCCCCGGCCTCGCTCCTGATAAAGTTCATATGCTCGTGTAGCAATCTGCGGTGTGAGATCGATTGGGTTCTTGGCTGACGATGGCGCTTTAATCGGGTCAAAAATCCGATAGGCGAGTAGCTTCACGCGGTCATTGAGCAGGAACCACGCCAGAGCGTAGACCCAAACGAACCCAGCCCAACGCCAGCCCAGCGGCGTCATAAACACGCCGTAGACAGCAATTAGCGTCGCCACAATTTGCGTGCCGAGCACCGCGATCCAGAGAACCCGCGCCGGGCGAATCGACCAGAATGGACCTCGTGTGCGTGTCAAGAAAATCGTTAGATGTCCGGCTACGGACAGCTTCAAGTACATCAGCGTTTGAGCGTGCGCACGGTCGAGATGAAATACCCGCTCGGCAAGATAAAAGAGGCCGAATGCGGCCACGACTCCAATCACGCCCAACACGGTCGAGATCCCCAGCACCAGGTGCATATTCCATTTTTCGGGCCTGTTGCTGTAATGAACCTTGTCATAAGCGATAGAGAGGATGGCTCCGTCGTTGAGCACGGCGATCATGACGATCATCACGGCGGTCACGGGGTAGAAGTTAAATACGAGAATCGCCAGCGTCATGAAGAACAGCACGCGCAAGGTTTCGGCGATGCGGTAGATCGCATAGCTGTTCATCCGCTGG
>JBAVUV010000636.1:0-3714 GCA_049696955.1 Candidatus Sulfotelmatobacter sp.
TGTTGGGACCGAGTGTGATTCCATTCTGGAGGAGGTGGTGTGGCGGAGAAACTGGGGCTAACATTGCACCCTGAAATCATTAACGGAAGGGAACGCTATGGCGATTGCGCTCCAGCTCCTAGAAGCCTACCTCAAGTGCCCTACCAAGTGCTGGCTCATGTCAATCTGCGAACCGATTACGGACAGTTGCTACGCTGTCCAGGCCCAGAATGAGGCATACCGTGCCTCTGGAATTCAGCGACTGCTCTCGGAAAGAAACCATCAGGACTGCACGATCTCCCCCTCTGCGGACAGACTGAAATCAGGCAAGTGGCGCCTGGCCGCCAACGTTTTTACGCGGGGTCAGCGTCTCGAATCTCACGTTCATGCGGTAGAGCGGCTCCCGTCAGAGGGCCGGGGTAAGCCAGCTTGTTACCGCCCCGTTCGTTTTGTTCCCAACAACAAGCTTGGCAAGGATGCCAAGCTGCTGCTGGCGTTCGATGCTCTTGCGTTGACGGAAGCACTCGGGGAAAAAGTGAACCTTGGCAAGATCATTCACGGTGACGATCACACTACGGTTAAGGTAAGGATTTCGGCCCTGGCAGGCGAGGTGCAAAAGCATCTTGAGGAGATGAGTGCGCTTTTGTCCATCCCTTCTCCACCAGATCTACTCCTGATCCGGCACTGTTCCCAATGCCAGTTCCAGGCTCGTTGCCGACAGAAGGCAGTGGAGAAGGATGACCTCAGTCTACTGTCTAGCATGACTGTGAAGGAACGCAAGAAACTCCACAACAAAGGCATTTTCACCGTGACCCAGCTGTCTTACACCTTCCGCCCTCGTCGTCGGCCCAAACGGGTGCGCGAGAAGCGTGAGAAATATCACCATGCACTGAAGGCGCTGGCCATTCGCGAGAATAAAATCCATATCGTTGGTAGCCCGGAGCTGAGAGTCGAAGGTACGCCGGTCTATCTCGATGTCGAGGGACTGCCGGACCGCGATTTCTACTACCTCATCGGTGTCCGGTGCGGGAATCCTGATTCAACCGTTCAACATAGTCTTTGGGCGGACAATATCGGGGACGAGAGGAGAATCTGGGCTGAATTCCTTGGAATCCTCGCGAAAGTTCACAATCCTGTCCTAATCCATTACGGCAGCTACGAGACTAGGTTCCTGAAACGCATGTGCGACCGTTACGGCTTACCTCTTTCGGAGCCCGCGGCGGCAAGCGATGTCAAGGCACCAATAAATTTACTCTCCGTGATTTTCGCACAGGTGTACTTTCCAACGCCCTCAAACGGCCTCAAAGACGTTTGTCACTTTCTTGGCGTGAAATGGAATGGTCCGGTGATATCGGGTTTGCAGAGCGTCACCTTCCGTCTCAACTGGGAGCAGTCATCTGACCCGGAGCTGAAGGCTGGACTCGTGGCCTACAATTCGGAGGACTGCGCCGCTTTAGAGATCCTTACTGCCCGCTTGATCCAAATTATCCGCGAGGCAGAGTCCAGAACGGATGTGGAGTTTTCGGATAGACCAAAGAAGGTGGCGACAGAGCAGGGCACGGAGATTCACCGCACCTTTCAATCGATTCTGCGGTCGGCGCAATTCAGGTATTCCCACTCTCGCGTCAAAGTATCTCCTGCGAAAGGTGTTCAGTCGCTGTCGTCCGGGAAGGAAAGATTCGGGAAGCGTCGGTGCCGGAGTTCTCTCTCCAGCAGCAAGGGAAAGATCGTGCGGGTTCCTCGAAGGCGGATTTGTCCAAGGCATCCTGGACACAAGTTAGGCATTTCCTCGAAGAGTTCGCAGCATTTGCTTCTTGATTTGGTATTCAGCAAGAGTGGCTGTCGTAAAACCATTATTAGATATATAGGGCGGATGAGCTACTGCATCCTTTGTCACGAAAGTCACTCTCCGCCCGCAATTCGCATTCTCAAACGACAGCGGTTCGGTTGGAATTTTCAGGCTTGGGTGATTTACCAACGCCTTGTATTGAGAATGTCGTATCGACTGATCTCGAAAGCTATCTATGATCTTTTTTCAGTACCGCTGCCACTACAAACGGTGTCGGGTTTTGTTGAGAGATTTTCGGAATACTATCAGCGAACCGCGGATCTGCTGAAACGCAGAATTTTGAATGGACCGGTGGTGCATCTTGATGAGACAAGGATAAGCATTCTTGGTACAGACCAATACGTTTGGGTGCTCACTGACAGCGTCCGCGTGATTTTCTGGTTGCGAGCAACCCGCGAAACTGCATTTCTCAAGCCACTGTTTGCGAATTATGGAGGCACCGTCGTCTCGGATTTTTATGGAGGATACGATGCGCTCCCCTGCAAACAGCAGAAATGCCTCGTCCACCTGATCAGGGACTTGAATGATGACCTCTGGAAGAATCCATTTGATGACGAATTTGAACAATTTGTCTTGGCCGTCCGTAGTTTGCTATCTCCGATTCTCGCGGATGTCCAACGGTTCGGTCTTAAAGTGCGCCACCTCGGCAAACACCGAGATCGGATCGAGCGCTTTTACCGACAAGAGATCGCGGGACGGGCTTCTGTGCGGGAAACTTCGGCGCGCTATCGGAAGAGGTTTGAGCGGTACAAGAGATCTCTTTTTTCCTTCATTGAGGATGACGGCGTCCCATGGCACAACAACGTCGCGAAGCGAGCTCTTCGCCACTTTGCGGTACAGCGGAAGATCTCAGGCGCGTTCGGCGAGAAAGGCGCGGTTCAATACCTCCGCCTGCTTGGTATCGCACAAACCTGTCGATTCCAGCGAAAATCGTTCCTCGGATTTCTCTTATCGAAATCTACAGACGTCGATAAATATGGAGAACGGAGCAGAATGCATCCGGACTGGGCTGTCAGCTGTTGGGAGAAAGAGTAGCGCGTGCTTCGACGAATCGGTCCATCCGTAAAGAGCGGGTCACTTTGGTGTCAAAAACAGTCTGCAATGCAAGCGCAGCGAGACTTATCATTGTATGTCCCGAGTCTACAATCAATTCGGGGCACAAGCTGGCACTCGCGTACAAACGGATTCCAGTGGGCGGTGGGGATCAAACTACTAAGGGCATTGAAGACGCGCAAGTTATTGATTCTACGAAATAGCAAAACGGAGACCGAGCATCGGATTCGTAATCCACATTCCGCCCAACGCGGCCAAACGAATCCTAACTATGTCCAACGGAATCACCCTGCTCACTTCTCGCGAGTGCTGATTGTGTTTCCCTTTTTTGGGGTCAATTTGGGTCCGTTGATGGCAGTTTGATGGAAGTCACAGGCTCCTTGCCCGTCCCCAATCGCTTCGCTGGGTAGACTTGAATTGGCGGGGCGCTGCCGTCAACGAATGGCGCCGAAATGTGATTGACTGATACTCGGTGTCGGCAAATGCCGCTTGCTTTGCAATCTTCCCGAGCCCCGTTTCCGGATAGTCTCCTTCAAATCGGAGAGGTCGTCAGGCAGGTAGACATGCCATCCGCAGGAAAATCACAATTGTCTATTTCGGATCAATCGATTTGGCTTGTGATTCAAGAGTTGCATCGCGAGGGCGTCATGGTTAAGCTCTTCCGTAATTAAGCTTCAAGATCTGGCCATCATGTCGCGGAAACGGAAAAGATACCCTCGCCAGCCAGCGGAACCGAATGTTCCGATACAACCGCTCAAATCTTCCGTGTCGATACCGCAGGCCGAGCCATCCGCCGCAGCTCCCCAGTCCAAACCTTCTACCGAGCAAGAATC
>JBAVUV010000637.1:0-6788 GCA_049696955.1 Candidatus Sulfotelmatobacter sp.
CTGGAGGAATCCCCTGAGATAGCGTATAAACCGAAGCATGACGCCAGTGCACGAAGAACTTCTTCGGGAGTTTCGGGATTTTGCATTGACCGCTCCCACTGCCGCAACCCTGATGGAACATATCGCCCAGCGCCTGCACGAAAAGATGACGCGCTATAACTGGGTGGGTTTTTATCTGGTCGATCCGGCGGACGATAGAGTTCTTCTGGTTGGGCCGTTCGCCGGAAGCTTCACGCCCAATGCTCGAATTCCGCTCAACACCGGACTTTGCGGCGCCGCGGCCACCAGCGGGCAAACTGTAGTGGTACACGACGTTTCCAAAGATCCGCGCTATCTCGCGGGATCGCCGCTGGTAAAGTGTGAAATCGTGGTTCCCATCCTGGTGAACAAAAAGCTCACGGCCGAACTCGATGTCGAGAGCTATTTTGCCAGCGCATTTATCGCACCTGAGCAGGACTTCGTCGAAGCATGCGCTGCCATCGTGGGAAATTTTCTTAGAAAAGAACAAACGGTTGCGCCAACTCGCCCGTCATCTTCCGCAATGAAATAGACGCTGCGCTGCGCTGCGCCGCTGCCCGGTTTGAGGGCTGGCTTCCTTCGGTCGCCATTCGGATTGTTCGAGCGACTTCGCTAAAATCAACCTGAGAGATATGCAGAAAATCATAAAAACCTATGCAAGCGCACGCCCTCGGCGCGCCTTTCGGTGGACTGTTTGGATACTCTGGCTGGCATTATTTGCCGCGCTGGCCTTATGGGCGCAAACTCCGAAGCAGCCCGAGCCGGCGAAAAACGCGGTGCAACAGAGTTCCCAAACAGGTTCACAAACCGCTGCGAATCCGTTGCCTCCGGTTCAACTCGATGGCTCCGCTGCGCTCCACCACCTGAACCAAATCATCAGCTGGTATCGCCATTCCACAACCGGCATTCAGACTGTCGGACTGCCCAGTGATGCTATTTATCAAGACAACACTCAGGTTCTTGGAGCTCAGGCGGTGCGGCTTGCGTTTCAGTCGGCCAAGGCTGAGGCTGAACTGATTGCGTCGCAGCAGAAAGGTAGTGGTGCAAACCAGCCATCCGGCGAGACGACCCAGCAACAGAATCTGGCCCAGATGCTGGCGAAGACTTCTGCCCAGATCGATCAGTTGCAATCGCAGCTCGAAAATCTTAACGCTCAGATCGTCAAAGCGGCAGCCTCCCGCCGGGGAAACCTGATTTCACAGCGGGATGCTCTGCAGGGCCAGTTGGAACTGCAAAAGGCTCTGCTCGATGCGATTCAAAAGATGGCATCGTTCGTGGAGACCAATGGCGAGATCGCTGGAGGGCTCGAAGGCAGTATCAATCAACTGGCCCGCTCGATTCCCGAAGTTCTGGGTTCGAGCGCGAGTCCGGAGAAAAAAGTAACGACGACCACCGCGCCCGCCAAACCCTCGCTGGCCAACTCAGGCGGTCTGATCAGCGAGGCTATGACGCTCTATGACTACATGAGCGCCATGCACCAGATCGATGGTGTCGTCGAAGAGACCGACCACGCGCGCGATGTAGCCGACAAGTTGCGCACGCCGCTTCGGGACGCAATGCGCGCGACAATTCAGCAGAGTCAGAAGCTGGCCGGTCAGCCGCCCTCGGCCGACCCTCAACAGTCGCAAACCGAGCGGCAAAATTTTCAGGAACTTACCGAACGCTTTAGGCAGCTTTCCGCCGCGCTCCTTCCGCTAAGTCAGGAAGTTGTCGTCCTGAATGACGTGAAGACAAATTTTGAAGAGTGGCACAATTCCGTTTCCCGCGAATCGAAATACGTTCTTCGATCTGTGCTGGTCAGGGTATGTTCAATACTGCTGGCACTCGGAGTGATTCTTGTTCTCTCCGAGATCTGGCGCCGCATCACGTTCCGCTATATTGGCGATCCGCGCCGGCGGCGGCAGTTCCTGGTCATGCGGCGCGTAGTGATCGGCTTCCTGATCGTCATCGTCCTGACTTTGGGTTTCGTCAGCGAGTTCAGTTCGCTGGCCACATTCGCCGGATTCATCACCGCGGGCATCGCAGTTGGATTGCAAGCCGTTCTGCTCTCCGTTGCCGCGTATTTCTTCATCATCGGGCGTTACGGAATTCGGGTCGGTGATCGCATCAGCGTTGCCGGCATTACCGGTGACGTTGTCGACATTGGGTTAGTGAGGTTGTACCTGATGGAACTGGGCGGCTCCGGGTTGGATTTCTATCCCACAGGACGCATCGTTGTCTTTTCGAATTCCGTTCTTTTCCAGACGGGCACGCCGCTCTTCAAGCAGATTCCGGGAACCGAATACGCCTGGCACGAAGTCGTGGTCATGATTGCGCCGGACGGAAATCATAAGGCGGCGCAGGAGAAGTTGGTGGCCGCGGTGAATGGGGTTTATTCACGATATAAAGAAGAGATCGAACGCCAGCATGCGAATATCGAGCGCCGAGTCGATATTCAAGTATCGGCGCCGCGTCCCGAGGCGCGACTTCAATTCGCCGATGCCGGCCTGGAACTCCTGGTGCGCTATCCGGTGGAGATTCGAAAGGCTCCCGACATTGACGAGGAAATGACGAGGAAAGTCCTGGAGTTGATCGAAACGGATGCTGCGCTGAAGGCTACCGTCGCCGGCATTCCTAAAATTCGCTCAGCAGTGAAAGGATGAAACGATCCGTAGACTCTAAACATACTCCTACGAATCGGCTTCTAGCGGGTTTTTGGACCGCCCGGAAGATCATCAACCGCCTTATCAACATTTCGGATGCCCGGTATCGTTTCTTTGCGACGTGACTTTACGGTTCCCTTATTACCTCCCCGCAGTTTCTTTATTTCCCGCGTGTTAGCTTCGCAACCATCGGCCCGTGAATCCTGCCGGAATCGCTCTCTTGATTCCCTGCCCACGGTCCCGGCGGAGGTTCGCACGTGACCACACCATTCATGTATCGAATTCTTGGGGCGGCGGCGCTCATTTTATGTGGATTCGGTTTCACCCTCCCCGCCCATGCGCAATCTACGTTCGGCAGCATCGTCGGCGTTGTGCATGATGCGTCACAGGCAGTTGTGCCCGGAGCATCAGTCGTAATCCGCAGTTTAGAAGACAACAGCAGTCGCTCCGTCACATCGGATCAGAACGGATCGTTTGAATTCGTAAATCTCAAGCCTGGCGACTACGCCTTATCCGCGGAAGCTCCAGGCTTCGCCGAGTTCCGAGTTCGATCGGCGGAACTCGCGGCCCGGCAGACGCTTCGAATCGACGTTACTCTCGGGATCAAGACTCAATCGCAGGCGGTGGAGGTTTCTGACACTGTAGCTGTGATTAATACCGAGAATGCCGTGATCAGCGATTCAAAAGACAATCAGCAGATTACCCAGCTTCCTCTGAACAATCGCGCTACCACGACCAGCCCTCTGGCGGCTCTGGCGGTTTCACCGAACGTGCAACAAGACAGTTCCGGAAACATTGCGCTGGGGGGTGCCAGTTCAGCGATGGTGAATTTTTCTGTCGATGGCATCTCTACGGCAAATGTGCGGCAGAATGGGGCGCTGCAGGACGCTTATCCATCGCAGGAAGGAATTTCTGCGATGCGAGTGACGGCGTTCAATAATAGCGCGGAATTTTCGCAGGTCGGCGACGTCACTTTCACTACCAAGAGCGGCACCAGTCACTATCACGGCAGCCTGTTTGAGTATTTTCAAAACGATGCGCTCGATGGCGACCCCTATGGCTTCTCCGGCAAAGCGCCGAAACACTTCAACACCTTTGGTGGATCGCTCGGCGGCCCGCTGAGCATTCCGCATTTGTACAACGGCAAGAACAAAACGTTTTTCTTTGTTGATTACGAAGGCAACCGGCGCTCAACCGCTCTGGCGGAACAATTCCTGGTTCCGACGCAGGCCGAGCGCAACGGTGATTTGACCGCTCTGGGTGGCCCCGTGATCTCGCCCGCAAGCGTCAATCCCACTGCTACCGCGCTGTTGAACTACTATCCACTTCCCAACGTTACCGGCCAGCCCAACTACAATTACGAGAATTTCCAGGCTACGCCCGCGCGGACCGACGGCGCCGATCTCCGCATCGATCACACTATTAATTCGACGCAGTCCGTCTACGCGCGCTTCAGCCGCAAGAACATCACCGAAGATTATGCCAATCCGCTCTTACCCAACGACTCCGATAGCATACATAATCGCAGCCTGCTGGTCTCGCATACATGGGTTTTTACGCCGCGCTTACTGAACGAATTTCGCTTCGGATTTACGAATGTGATCACCAACGTGGGCTTCCCCATTGAAGGCGCGGACGCGCTCTCGCAACTCGACCTGACCGGAGTAAACATCAGCCAGCATCCCACCACGCACGCCTTCCCTACCTTTAATTTCAGCGCGGGAACCGGCTTCACGCCCATAGGCCGTGACAAGACTGGAGTCACACAGTCGAAGACGACGCAGTTCACCGACAATCTGACCTGGACTCAGGGCAAGCATACGTTAAAGACTGGTGTTGACGCGCGCAGAGTGCGTTATGCCGACATCGAGACTTTTCTGCCTTCGGATGATTTTGGAGAGTTCACCTTTCAGCCCGCATTCACCGGCAACGCGTTCGGCGACTTTCTGGAGGGTCTGCCCACAACAGAGTTCTTCGCGGTTTCCAGTCCGGACGTAGCCGGAACCGCGTGGGAGTATAGCGTTTTCGGCCAGGATGAGTTCCAACTCAACAGTCGTGTCACCGTAAGCTACGGCCTGCGCTGGCAGATTCTGCCCGGCTTCCACGAGGACGGCGGCAACCTAGCAAATTTCGATCAGAGAAACAACTCTATCGTGGTGCCCAACAACCTCGCCGCTTATCTGGTACAGCAAAACATCCAGGCTTCGAATCTCGCATTCCAGCAGTCGTTCAATGCCTGCAACCTCGGCTATACCGCCCTGCCGTGTACGAACTACGTCACTTCCAGCCAGGACCGTTTGCCGCAATCACTGCGCAATATCTATAAAGGAAATTTTCAGCCGCGCATCTCGCTCGCTTACCGTCCCTTCAATGATACGAAGACGGTCGTCCGCGCTGGCTTCGGGATCTTTACCGTAACCAATCTCGGCCCGCTTTCCTTTAACAACAGTGGTAATCCAACATCCGCGCTGCATACCTACACAAACAGCCTGGCCAACGGCACGCCATTAATTCAGTTTCCCCACACCGCGCCGCCAACGGTTGGCGTGCAATACGGCGGTGGAGGACTCGATCAAGGTGTCGATCCGAACTACCGCGACCCGCGAGCCAATCAGTGGAACCTCACCGTGGAGCGCCAGCTCGCGAGCAACGACAGCCTGCGCATTAGCTACGTCGGAATGCACACTTATCGTTTGAACATTACCGAAGACCTCAACCAGATTCCCGCGAGCACCACGCCGTATCAGACGACCGCCGCAAGTCCATACGTCGATCCGCGTGCGCCTTATCACAACTGGTTCACGCTCTACAGCACCTTAAACGGCGGCGAAGCCAACTACAATGCGCTAGAGGTCGAGGAGAGCCACAAGATGTCGCATGGCCTCTACTTCGGTGCAAACTACACGCTGGCAAAAAACCTCGCCGACAATCAAGGCGACACTCCTACCGCTTTCGCCGGTGAGGTCAACTACGGCACTCCCATCGCCAATCGTTTCGATGTTCGCACTGATTACGGCAATGTCGAAGGAACTCGCCGCGATCGTTTTCTTTTCACGGGTCTCTATCAGCTCCCCGTCGGCCGCGGCCGCAGCTTCTTAAATACCGGTAGTTGGCTGGACGGTGTGCTGGGCGGCTGGGAGATGACCACTGTGGCGTTGCTTGAAACCGGCCCGTGGCTCACGCCGAGCATTAGCGATTCGTTCGACCAGTCCAATACCAATGTCGTCAATCGTGGCGCTTTCCTGCGTCCCGATCAGGTTGCGACGAATTTTTACCAGGGGCAATCCCGCGAGCAATACTTCAACCTGGCTGCGTTCGCTCCCACTCCTGCCGGTGCGGGACGTTTCGGAAACGCAGGAGTCGGCATCCTGCAGGGCCCCGGAACCACTGCCGCCAGTCTCGGCTTGGCCAAAGTGTTTCACGTGACCGAGGATGTGAGAGTGCGCTTCGAATCCACGTTTACTAATGTACTCAACCACACGAACTTCGCGCCTCCCGCCACGCAGATTAACAACCCAACCTTCGGTGTGCTCAGCGCTCCGCAAACCGCAGAGAATGCAGGAAACCGCACCGGGCAACTTGCTCTGCGCGTCGAGTTCTAGCGTCGTAGCCTGGCATCTCAAGTCGATCGTGCTCGACTCGCCGTTTCCCTTTCATGACAAGAAATACTTCCTCGATACCAAAGCAGATCCGGAATATCCGACAGCGGAATTTTGTCCTTCTTTGGCCTCCGCCCACGACCGAAAAGAACTACTTTCTATTGGGCCTCGGAATCATCATCCAGGCCACCGCGCTACTTGCCAGAGACAACCCGGCGCAAATCAACATGACAACTCGAAATCCAAATACAAAAGCTTCCCCGATCGATTTGCTGATGGCCGCTCTCACGCTGGGGGCGAGGCCGGCGGGAATCGGCAACCCGGCCAGTTTGATCGCATTTGCCTTAATCTCTTGCAGAACGGCAGTCGGTAGCGATAACAGGGTCAGGCCGTCGTTTAGTCGAAAACTAAAAGCCTTCACCATCACGATCCCCAGGATTGCGATGGCAAGCACGCCCGCTACGCGGGCCACGGCATTGTTGACTCCGGAAGCCGTACCGGCTCGCTCTTGATCGACAGAATTCATAAC
>JBAVUV010000638.1:0-1564 GCA_049696955.1 Candidatus Sulfotelmatobacter sp.
GTGTTGAAAGTGGAGAACCCACAGCTTGTGAAGGACATCGATTCCGTATTTGTCACGGTTGAGCCCGCGGCTGGCGGCAAACAGCCCAGCGGACAGAAGATGCTCTACGCCTATCTCGGCGATGCCAATCACCCCTAGCTTGACGCTTTACTTTTCCCATGCGAAAATCTGCTTCCAATCGCTCTTCATGCTTATCACGACCCAGCCTTTCCCCTTCGCCTCGTCGTACAGTGCCTGAGTGAATTTTCCGAAGTGGGTGTCAGGTAGGCCTTGGGCGGGACCATAGGCATACTCCCGCTGCGCATCGTCGTGCAGCACGAGCATCTCCAGCGAGGCTCCCTCGACCCCTTGAGTGTACTCCAACATCTGCTGGTCTCCAGTCGAGTTACCAAATGCCGCGTGAGGACGTTTTCCAGGAAAGAGGAAGATATCCTGGGGCTTACCCCCATTATTGTTGTCCAGCAGAATTCTCGCTTTCCGAACCAATATAGCTCTACCGTCCTTGTCGTATTCGAATTGCGTCTCCGGCGCAGAGCCAATAACCTGTTCCGGCGGAATGCCATACACTTGCTGCGAGTAAGTGCGCACGAAGATCGGTCCGCCTCCGGTGACCATGTATGTCCGGTACCCGTTGTCGCGCAGATACTTCATCACCTCCAGCATCGGCTGGTAGACCATCTCCGCATAAGGTCTATTGAACCGCGAATGTTTCGCAGTCGCCATCCAGTTCTTCGCGAGGGATTGGAACTCATCCACGGGCATGCTGATCTGGGTCGCTTTGTCGAGCGCGTTGTAGTCGCTCTCCGTAGCCTTCGCCATCGCTCCCACGTCGCCGATTAGCAGCCCTGTGAATAGCGGTTTTGAACTCCATTCAGGATGCTGAGGCAGAAGCGTAGCCACCCGGTCCAGGGAAAATCTCAGTTGCGAGTAGATGGGGTGCTCAACCCATGTCGTCCCGTCCTGGTCGAAAGTAGCGATTCGATCGTCTGGCGCCACGAACTTGCCATTGTTCTTATCCGTCGTGGTCTTGACGAAGTCGAGGATCGCCTGCTTCGCCGGTCCCTCGTTCCATGAAGGCAGTGGGTCGGCGGCAGTAATGGGTTGAACTCCGGATGGGTCGGAAGCTACCAGGGCGGCGGGAGGAATTGAGCGCGAGGAGGTTGTTGTGCAACCGGCAACAATGAGTAGTGCAGAAAATAACGAGAGCAGTAGTAGGTGACCTTTCATCTCCTTATCTCCCGAGCTGGCCCGCGCAAGCATTGCCTTTAGTTCTTAGGCGGCCGAATTCTTCGCGACTGTAAGGGAACAAACAGGAGGATGGTCGCACTCACAGGCGATCTCCACATCCTCTGATCCCGCCTCCGCGCACGATTGACCGCAGTATTTTTCTCCTGCCGGTACCATGCAACGACAGGGTATATGGGCACAGGTTTTCGTCTTATGGTTCAACATGATGACCTCCATATAAACCATGCAATCCTAAAAGCACTGTGATGCTCCGGTAACCTGTCAAAACGAACAGTGGTTCCCAATAGAACATCGGGGCCGCGCCGAATTCGTGGGA
>JBAVUV010000639.1:0-6315 GCA_049696955.1 Candidatus Sulfotelmatobacter sp.
CGCATTACCAGCAACAGTCAACTTCCAGCCTGGAAAATCCGACGTTACAAAAGCGATTTAGTTCCGTACTTGAATTGCTGGTTGCCCCGCGTTTAGTGACTTCGGCGTAGATCAAAAAAACCCTTTCAGATAAGGATGGCCATGAACATGACGGTGAACACTACTTCAAATCTTCAATACCGACGGCTTGGACTTGCCGCAGTGCTGCTGTTGGCGACAGCGGGTTGCAGCCGAAGCAATGTTCAAGCAGCGGCGCCTGCCATGCCTGCGCCGCTGGTGACCGTGGTCAAGGCCACCGCGCAAGACGTCCCCAAGTATCTGGATGAAATCGGCAGAAACGCCGCTTTCGAGTCGGTTACAGTCACGCCGCAGGTCGGCGGACGTATCGTCGAACGGCACTTTCAAGATGGCGAAAACCTGAAGAAAGGCCAATTGCTCTTCGTCATCGACCCTCGTCCCTACAAAGCGCAGCTCGATTCGGCGCAAGCCAGCCTTGCCCAAGCGAAGGCGGCGCTCGATCTTGCGAAGATTCAATTCGCCCGCGATGAAGAAGTCATCGGAGAAAGAGCAATCTCGAAGCAGGACTACGACACTAAGAAAAACGCTGTCGACGTCGACCAGGCGCTGGTGGAAGCTTCCGAAGCCAGTCTCGAAACGGCCCGGCTGAATTTCGAATACTGCTACATCCATTCGCCCATCGACGGGAGGGCCGGCGCGCGCCTTGTGGACGTGGGAAATGTGGTACAGGCCAATGCCTCATCGCTCCTCTCGATCCAGCGGCTCGATCCGATCTATGCGAATTTCACAGTGACAGAAAGCGACCTTCCGGAAGTTCAACAACAGATGTCCCGTGGCTCGCTGAGAGCAGCAGTCCGGCTGCCCTCGGACCCCGAGAATTCAATTCGGGCAGGCCGCGTCGAGTTCCTCGATAATTCCGTGCAGAACGGCAGTGGCACAGTCAACTTGCGCGCCACCCTTAGCAACCCAGACCGCCACTTCTGGCCGGGCCAATTCGTCGACGTGAAACTTGTCCTGAATACAGAAAAAGCAGCGGTGCTGATTCCGAGTCAAGCCGCACAAATCAGTCAGCAAGGTCCATTCGTTTACGTTCTGAAATCCGACGACACGGCAGAACTGCGGCCAGTGAAGCTGGGGCAGCGCCAGGGCGACGATGTGGTTGTGATAGAGGGAGTCGCTGCAAACGAACGCGTCGTGCTCGCCGGACAAATGTTGGTTCGCCCCGGTGGCAAAGTGCGCCTTGATTCAAATACTCCTGTTGCCACGCCGTCTAAGGCGGAAAACAACGCGAGCGGTGCAAAAGGAGGTCACTCATGAATCTCTCAGAGGTCTTCATTCGTCGTCCCGTGATGACGGTTGCGCTGACCATCTCGGTTGTTTTGTTCGGAGTCCTGGCATATTTCAGGTTGCCGGTTAGCGATCTACCGGCCGTTGATTATCCAGTGATCCAGGTGCAGGTCAACTATCCGGGAGCCACGCCGGATACGATGGCCAACAACGTGGCCACGCCGCTCGAGCGCCAGTTCATGCAGATCCCGGGTCTGGAGCTCGTGACTTCTAACAATGGTCAGGGCCACTCCAGCTTTGTCTTGCAGTTTGATCTTTCAAAGAGCCTCGACGGCGCTGCGACCGATGTTCAGGCCGCCATCACCCGCGCCCAGGGGCAACTTCCCGTCGATCTTCCCAGTCCTCCCACGTTCACCAAAACAAATCCTAATGACCAGCCAATCCAGTACATTGCGCTGGTCAGCGACACGGTGACGGAAGGCCAACTGTACGACTATGCCAATACGCAAGTCGGTGAGCGCCTCAGCATTCTGCCCGGCGTGAGCCAGATTGCGGTTTATGGCACGCAATCAGCAGTGCGGATCAAAGCCGATCCGTCGTCGATGGCGATCCGCAACATTACGCTGGAAGATCTTACGGGCGCGATTAAGAACGGAACCGCCTACACCGGCGCGGGCCAGTTTGACGGGCCTCACCGCAGTTTTCTCCTCCAGCCGCAAGGACAACTAACCACGGCTGAGGATTACAACGACCTCATTGTTGGGCAAAGCGGTGGCGCCCCCGTGTACCTGAAAGACGTTGCCAGCGCGAGACAGAGCGTTCAAGACGAGCGCATCGACATGCGTTTCTGGGTACGCGGATATCCCCAGCCCGGAGCGACCGTAGTAGTCGCGGTGTTTCGCCGGGCGGGCGCAAACGCAGTTGAAGTCGCGAAGTCGGTGCGGGATCTGCTTCCCACGATTCAATCGCAGCTTCCGACTTCCGTTTTGTTAGTGTCCGCATACGACCGCTCGGAAACCATTGTGGGCAGCATAAAGGATGTACAGTTCACGCTTTATATTGCATTTGTGCTGGTGGTCATGGTCATCTTCGTTTTTCTTGGCCGGGTTACCGACACGCTGATTCCTGCGGTGGCATTGCCCTTGTCGTTGTTACTGACCTTCATCGCCATGAACGTGCTCGGCTACAGCCTGGACAATCTCTCGCTGATGGCGCTCACTCTCGCCATCGGCTTTCTGGTCGACGACGCAATCGTGTTTCTGGAAAACACAGTGCGGCTGATGGAGCAGGGACAAAACGCATTTGAAGCGTCGCTGAACTCGGCAAAAGAAATCAGCTTCACCATTTTGGCCATGACGCTTTCACTGGCCGCGGTTTTTATTCCACTGGTGTTTATGAGCGGCCTCATGGGACGTATCTTCCGCGAATTCTCGCTGACGATTGTGATCTCAATTCTGGCCAGTGGAATCGTGTCGCTCACGCTGACTCCATTGATGACCTCCAGATTGCTCAGCGACCGCGGTGCGGGTGCAAAGAAAACCTGGATGGAACGCGTGTTCGGCGCATTCGAACATCGAGTGTTGGATGTGTACGGCCGTTCCCTGTGGTTCTTTCTCCGCCATCGCTGGGTTTCGGCCGTCACCTGGGTAATCTGCCTTGCTGGCACGGGCTATCTGTTCTATGTCGTTCCGAAGTCGTTTCTGCCGGTGGGTGACAGCTCTTTCATTCGCGGCATATTGGTGGCGCAGGAGGGATCCTCGCCCGACCAAATGCACGCCTATCAAACTCAGGCGGAAAAAATCATGAAAGCAAATCCCGCCGTTCGCAGCACTTTCACCATGAGCGGGAACGGGCAATTCATGGGATCGAATCAGGCATTTCTGATTGCGTTTTTGAAAGACCCATCCCAGCGTCCTCCGATCGCGCAAGTTGCTGGACAACTAATGGGAGCAATCGGTAACGCAATTCCTGGGACCGTAGCCTTTCTGCAGCCGAATCCCGCGCTGGAGATCAGCACCGGCGCGACCTCCAATGCGCAAGGCCAATTCGCCTACGCCCTTTCCGGCATCGATCCCAACGAAGTTTACGGTACCGCAGCCAAGCTGATGGCGAAGATGCACGAATATCCCGGGTTCCTCTTCGTAAACTCCGATCTGTACAATCACACCCCGAACCTGCAAGTCGATATTCTGCGCGACCAGTCGAAGCTCTACGGCGTGTCAGAGAGCCGGATTCTCACGCTTCTGCACGACGCCTACTCGCAGAATTACAGCTATCTGATCAAGAAGCCGACCGACCAATACCAGGTGATCCTCGAAGTCGCGGATGACAAACGTTCCGCCCCTGAGGATCTAGGGCGGCTTTACATCAAGAGTGACGATGGCCAGAGGATGGTTCCCCTTAACGCGGTCACCAGCTGGCACGCGGTTATCGGCCCACAAGCCGTCAACCACATCAATCAATTCACCAGCGTGACCATGTTTTTCAATCTGAAGCCCGGTTACGCCATTGGCCCGGCAACCGAGTTTGTGGAGGGAACAGCAAAGCAGATTTTACCGCCGGGCATTGTTGGCGCACTGCAGGGCGAGGCGCTCACATTTCGCAACACAGTTTCGGATCTGGCTGTGCTGATGCTGGTCGCAGTGTTCGTCATGTACGTGATCCTTGCGATTCTTTACGAGAGCTATCTGCACCCGATCACGGTGCTCTCGTCCTTGCCCGTGGCGTTGCTGGGGGGACTGCTGACGTTGTGGCTGTTCGGCGCCGAAGCTTCGTTGTATGCCTACATCGGAATGTTCATGCTGATGGGCATTGTGAAGAAGAACGGAATTATGATCGTCGATTTTGCTGAACAACGAGTGCGTCAGGGAATTGCAGATACGCAGGCGATTCACGATGCCAGCATGGAGCGCTTCCGCCCCATCATGATGACGACAATGGCAGCCCTTCTAGGCGCTCTGCCGATAGCGCTGGGCT
Organism: Candidatus Sulfotelmatobacter sp.; assembly: GCA_049696955.1. Lineage (GTDB taxonomy): Bacteria > Acidobacteriota > Terriglobia > Terriglobales > Acidobacteriaceae > Sulfotelmatobacter. Next base: position 4,282 of record JBAVUV010000639.1, read on the forward strand.
ACGGCGCCGATGGATCTTCACGCCGGCCGTTAGGTCTGGTCGTTGTCGGCGGACTCATCGTCTCTCAGTTCATAACACTTTTTGTGACCCCGGCTATCTACCTCTATCTCGAGGAATTCCAAGAGAAAGTGCTGGACCGTTTTTCTTTCTTCCGGGCAAAACGCGAACCAATGCCCGCGCCGAGTCCAGCCTACGCACTGCAGGAAGGATCTGGAGATTGATCATATGACTCGAATCCTAAAGATTATAACGACGAGGCACACTCATTTCTTCTTTCTCGCTATCTTGTTCGTGATGGCCGGCTCTACCGGTTGTGCGGTCGGCCCCAACTACAAGCGTCCTGCCGTGAACGTGCCTGGAGCCTATCGGGGATCGATCTCCGAAGAGCAGGCCGCAACCGGTACAACTCCGCCGATCGAGAACCAGGCAGGCAGCGGTCAAGCGGCTGAGAAACCGACTTCTTCATTAGGCGACGAGAAATGGTGGGAGGTTTTTCAGGATCCTCAACTGCAGAGCCTGATTCGCACTGCGCTTAAGAATAACTATGACGTTCGCATCGCTGCGACGCGAGTGCTACAAGCTCAGGCACAACTCGGGATCACTCGCGCGGACCAACTTCCGTCGCTCGGTGCTGGCGGTGCCGTTGATAGCCAGCAAAATCCGCAGATCGGTCCGATCCCAGCTTACGAGGTCACGCTGGGACAAGTGACTGCGTCCGCCGCCTACAACTTCGATTTTTGGGGAAAGTATCGCCGTGCCACCGAAGCTGCTCGAGCAAATCTGCTCGCCAATCAGTGGGCCCAAAAAGAAGTAACAGCCACTCTCGTGGCGAACCTGGCAACAGCTTATTTTCAGCTTCGCGAGCTCGATCTCGAGTTGGAAATTTCGAAACAGACATTCGACCGGCGCAACCAATCTCTGCGATTAACGCAAACCCTCGAGCAACACGGGATTAACTCATTATTGGACGTGCGCCAGTCAGAACAATTGGTCTATACCGCCGCCACAGAAATTCCGGATTTTGAAAGGCAGATCACGCAACAGGAAAATGCCATCAGCATACTTCTTGGGGATAATCCCGGCGATGTTCCTCGCGGACTCAAGCTAACCGAGCAACCGCACGCTCCAGATGTTCCCACCGGGCTTCCTTCATCTTTGCTGGAACGGCGGCCTGACGTTCGGGAAGCCGAAGCAAACTTGATTGCTGCAAACGCGCAGATCGGAGTTGCGCGGGCGGCTTACTTCCCTCAGATCTCTCTCACCGGCACTGCCGGTTACGAGAGTCCGGCGCTTACGAATCTTTTTACCGGCCCAGCGGGCGTGTGGAACCTGGCTGCATCTCTAACTCAGCCCATCTTCGAAGGGGGAAGACTCAAGTCGAATGTTCGTCTTGCCCAGGCGCAACATGAGCAGATGCTTTTGACTTACGAACAAACCATTCAAGGTGCATTCCGAGATGTCTCGAATGGGCTGGTTGCTTATCGCAAGGATCGAGAATTCAGAATTCAGCAGGAACATCTGCTCGAATCGGCGCAAGATGCAGCACGGCTCTCGGAAGTCCGGTTCAAGGCCGGAACCACGGATTACCTGGAAGTGCTGACTAATGAAACGAACGCGTTTTCCGCCGCACTGGGGCTGGCGCAGGCTCAGACGAACGAACTCGTTGCTCTCGTCCAGATCTACCAGGCTCTGGGCGGAGGTTGGCAACAATAGCAGGTGTATGGGATTGGATCCTCGACCTCATTATTTCGCGCCGTCGAGTTTACGCAGATAGTCTCCCCACTTTGGATCGTAGCCTGCGGCGCGATTTTCCAGGCGCGCGCCCTCGTTCCACCAATGCGCTTTGCCTCTGCCCATGCTCGCGCCTTTCCTGGTGTGAAGGTCGAGCATGAAATCCTGCACTTCGACTTTGCGTTCGCCACGGGTGACAACTTCTCGCGTCCAGCCGGCAAGTTCCATCGACGTGTTGTCTTTTTGCGCGGCGGCCAGCAGTCGCACGGCGTGGGCGCAGTAGATCCAGCGGTCGCCGCGGTC
>JBAVUV010000640.1:0-1745 GCA_049696955.1 Candidatus Sulfotelmatobacter sp.
CTACACACCGGATTTCGGGGACGTAACCGGCGCTGCGGGTGCGGCGGCGAGCGCCTTGTATCACGAGGCGATCGCGAGCCTGTTCGCCAGCTACCAGGACGTCTCGCAAAAAGCTTTCGAGTATTTAGCCAGCATCACGCCGCGTCCGGAGGATATGAAGCCCGAGGCATACGAGCGCACGCTCCGCGCCCGCGCTTTTGACATCTCGCGTTACCTGCTGCCGCTCGCCACCAATACCTCGCTCGGGGAGATCGTCAACGCGCGCACCCTGGAAACCCAGGTCGGGCACCTGCTTTCGCAGCCGCATCGCGAGGTGCGCGAACTGGGTGCGCTGCTGAAAAAAGCGGCCATTTCTCCGGCTTACAATGCAAATGAAGAATCGATACGGGCGCTCGTAAACAAGATCCGCGAAGTCTCGCCCGAACTCGCCGACCAAGCCGAGCAGGAACTTCTGCACGAAGTTCGAGTCGCTCCCACGCTTGTCAAATATGCAGACCCGAACCAGTATGAGATCGAATCGCGCCGCGAGCTGCGGCAGGCCGCTGCTGAGCTGATGCAAGGCGCTGCCATCGATCCAGCGCCTCTCGTCGATCTGCTCGACACCGATTTGCTCGAGGCCGATTTGCTAGAGAAAGACTCGCTTGAAATTGAGCTGGCCGCCACCCTCCTCTACGGCCAATGTCATTATTCTTACCGGCAGATTCGACAGGCGGTCGAAGCCGCGGGCGAGGCGCGCCGCCGCGAGATCATCGATCTCGGCATGCGCCATCGCGGCAAGCACGACGAATTGCCGCGGGCGTTCTCCGCCGGACAGCAGTTCCGCTTCGACATTCTCATGGACATCGGCGGCTTTCGCGATATGCACCGCCATCGCCGCTGTGTCCAGATCATGCAGGACTTCACGACCGTCCATGGCTACGACACGCCGCCAGAAATCGAAGGGGCCGGAATCCAGGCCGAATATGTAAACGCGATGCAACGGGCAGCGACCGCCGTAAAGAAACTGGCCGAAGCAGGCGGCACAGAAGCGGGCGAGAACGCGCAATACGCGATACCACTGGCTTTTCGCAAGCGCACGCTCTTCAAAATGGATTTTGCCGAAGCCGTCTACATCTCCGAACTACGCACCACGCCGGCCGGCCACGCTTCCTATCGCAACGTTGCCTACGCAATGTATGAGGCGGTTGCGAAGAAATATCCGGCCTTGGCCAGGTATTTCCGCGTGGTGGATGTGCGCCAACCGGTGGATCTGCTGAAGCGTTGAAATTGACGCCGTTCAATCCTAGACCCTAGAATCTCCTCACCGATGCCCCTTTACGAATACAAGTGCAAAAAGTGCAAGCACCGCTTCGAACAAATCCAGAAGTTCTCTGATAAGCCGGTCAAGAAGTGCCCCAAATGCGGAGGGCCGGTCGAGAAACTGATCTCGACTTCGTCGGTACAGTTCAAAGGCTCGGGCTGGTACGTGAGCGACTACGGCCGCAAGGGGTCGGCTGGCCAGTCTTCCTCGTCCTCCGAATCGGATGGCGGCTCGAAGGATTCCAAAGACTCCAAGGACAGTGGCAGCGGTAGTAGTAAAGACACGAAAGAGACTAAGGAATCCAAGAAGGACGATAAGCCCAAGTCGGACACCTCGCCCAAGAAGAGTAAGAAAGACTGAGACTTCGAATAGTTCCAGTCAGCTTTCCGCAAGTCAGATCGCCCGATCACCCCATCCATTGGCCCTGAATCCTTCCCTACTCTGC
>JBAVUV010000641.1:0-10869 GCA_049696955.1 Candidatus Sulfotelmatobacter sp.
GCCGCTGGTTGGAGAGCACAATGTCTTGAACGCTCTAGCCGCGATCGCAGTGGGGCTGGAAACGGGACTCAAACTCTCGCAAGCGGTTGCCGCGCTGGCGACGCTGTCTCCAGCGGAAAAACGGGGGCAGGTTCTCCACATGGGTAACATCACGGTGATCAACGATTGTTACAATTCGAATCCGAAGGCGCTGGAAGCGATGGTAGACGCGCTCGTTTCCATGCCAGCCAAGCGGCGGATCGTGGTGGCAGGCGAGATGTTGGAGTTGGGTCCTGCGGGTGAAGACATGCATCGCTCGGCGGGTCGGCACATTGCAGAGAAGAAGATTGATCTACTGGTTGGCGTGCGCGGACTGGCCGAAGCCATGGTCGACGCCTCGAGGCAGGCTGGAGTCCGGGCAGAATTCCTGACGTCGCCGGAAGAGGCGGGCGAGTGGTTGGCCCGCGAGACGCGGGATGGGGATGTGGTCTTGTTGAAGGCTTCGCGGGGCGTGAAACTGGAAAAGGCGTTGGAGAGCTGGAAGGCGCGGCGGGACGGAAACAATTGAGATTATTGCGGGACGGAGGCTGATTGCTCTACTGGCTCTTGTTTGTGAAGCTGCAACACTATTTTCCGCCGTTCCGAATTTTCCGCTATCTGACATTTCGCACAGCCTTTGCCAGTCTGACCGCACTCTTTACCGCGCTGATTGTGGGTCCGCTGGTTATTAACCGGCTACGCGAATTCCAGATCGGGCAATACATTCGCGAAGAAGGGCCGAAAGCGCATCAGAAAAAAGCGGGTACGCCTACCATGGGCGGCTTGCTGATTGCGATCGCAATCGTCGTGCCGACTCTGCTCTGGGCCGATCTGAGCAATCGCTTCGTGTGGATTGCGGTGTTCGCAACTTGCGCCTTTGCGGCGATCGGATTTACCGACGACTACACCAAGGTGGCCCATCGCCGCAACCTTGGCTTGACCGGACGGGCAAAGTTGGGTTTGCAGATCGCAACCAGCATCGTGATCGCGGTCATGCTGATCGCCATGCAGACATACGGAATGTATTCGACCAAACTGATTGTGCCCTTCATCAAACAGTTTCATCCGGATCTGGTCGTGCAAAATCTGGAACGGTTTCCGCATCTCTGGCCGTTGGCGTTTTTACCGTTCATCGCATTTGTTGCGCTTGTGATCGTGGGCTCGAGCAATGCTGTGAATCTTACCGACGGCCTGGACGGACTGGCAATTGGCTGCACGGTGATCGCCGCGGGAGCTTTGACTGTATTGACCTACGTCAGCGGACATGCGACGTTTGCGACCTACCTGGAAATTCCAAAAATGCCGCAAGTCGGCGAGTTGACGATTTTCTGCGGAGCGATGGTGGGATCGTCGATCGGATTTCTGTGGTACAACGCGCATCCCGCAGAAGTCTTCATGGGTGACGTAGGCTCGTTGGCGCTGGGCGGGGCGATCGGAACAATCGCAGTGATCATCAAGCAGGAACTTCTGCTGCCGTTCATCGGCGGAGTTTTCGTGATCGAAGCAATTTCCGTAATCCTGCAGGTGGGATCGTACAAGCTGCGCAAGAAGCGCATATTTAAGATGGCGCCGCTGCATCATCATTTTGAACTGATGGGCTGGTCCGAGTCGAAGATTATCGTTCGCTTCTGGATCGCTTCGCTGGTGTTCGCGCTGTTCGCGCTGACGACGCTGAAACTGCGGTAGATTTTCAATTGCCGATTTCCAATTGCCAATTCTGCCTGCGTGATGGAGTTCTATAAATTGACAATTGGAAGTCGAAAATTGGCAATCCATTAATGGACCTCAAAGACAAACGCGTGCTGGTCGTCGGCCTCGGCAAGTCCGGAGTAGCCTCGGCGCTTTTTCTAAAGGCGCACGGCGCGCAGGTTACCGTCTCCGATACGAAGAGTGGAGACGATCTGCGGAACGAGATTCCCACGCTGCTCGATCACGGGATTACGGTGGAGACGGGCGGCCACGGCGAACGCACTTTTCGCGGCCAGGATTTAATTGTGGTGAGCCCCGGAGTTCCGGTTGATGCCCCGCCGCTGGTGCAGGCGCGCGCCTTGGGCGAAATGGTGATCGGCGAAATCGAGCTGGCAGCGCAGTTCCTGCCGGGACCGATCGTGGCCATCACGGGATCGAATGGGAAGACCACGACCACAACGCTGACGGGCGAGATTCTGGCGGCATCTGGATTGCCGACTCTGGTGGGCGGCAACATTGGCACTCCGGCAATCTCTCTGGCGGAGCGGGGGAAGCCCGAGACCGTGATCGTCCTCGAAGTTTCCAGCTTTCAACTGGAGACGATTCAAAGCTTTCATCCCAAAGTTGCCGTGGTTTTGAATGTAACCCCTGATCATCTGGATCGGCACCGCACCCTGGAAGCATACGTGGATGCGAAGGCACGCATCTTCGAGAACCAGACAAGCGAAGACTTTGCCGTGTTGAATGCCGATGACCCGACTTGTGTAGTAATGGCGGGGCGTACTCAGGCACAAGTGTTCTGGTTCAGTCGCCAGAAGGAAGTGAAACAAGGCGCGTGGGTGCGCGATGGAGCTATTGTGTTTCGCGATGGCCTTGGACCTGAGAAAACGGTTCAGCGCGAGATCATGCTGGTTTCCGAAATTCCTCTGAAGGGTGCGCACAATCTGGAGAATGTGCTGGCTGCCGTGAGCGCGGCCATGCTTATGGGATGCGCTCCGGAGAAAATCCGGGAGGCGGTGCGCGATTTCAAGGCGGTTGAGCACCGGCTGGAATATGTGGCCACGATTCGCGGTGTGGATTATTACAACGATTCGAAGGCCACGAATGTAGATGCGACGATCAAGGCGCTGGAATCGTTTCCGGCGAACATCCACCTTATTCTTGGCGGCAAGGACAAGGGCAGCGACTACAGTGTACTGAACGATCTGCTGCGGCAGCGTGTGAAGCGTGTCTACACGATCGGCGCAGCTGCGGCGAAGATCGAGTCGCAGATTAAAGACCTTGAGGTCGTCCGCGCGGAAACTTTGGAGAACGCACTTCGCAAGGCTAATGCTGCGGCGCAGCCTGGGGATGTCGTGCTGCTGGCCCCGGCGTGCGCGAGCTTTGATCAGTTTAAGAACTATGAGCAGCGCGGGCAGGTGTTTAAGGAGATAGTGCGGGGGCTGGGGTGATGATTAAGGTAATGTATCAGCTTGAATTTTGTGGACTGGAAAGGCGTTCCGCGCGTCCTTTGATGAAGAGTGCGCAGAACACGATGCTAGCGCAGAATATGCTGGCAATGAATGGAGGCCAAGGCGATCTCCCTTGGGCTTTTGCAAGTCTCCAAACCGCGTACATAAGGGCCGCTTTGCCGCCGACCAAGACGAGCCAGAACACTAGGTAGGCCATCCTCCCCTATTTTACGCCCCAGATTTCTTGTATGGGCCGCGCCCATGATTCTTCGGGGTTAAAATTCAACCTGGCACATTACCGATGATTATCAAAGCTTGACACCCCGATTCGCGGCTCTTACGCTTGAGCCATGGAAGTCCGTCTAACGCCCGATCAGGAAGCGTTTGTGAGGCAGGCCATCGAATCGGGACGATTACACCGTCCCGAGGATGCTGTGGAGGAAGCTCTGCGGCTGTGGGAAGAGCGGGAGCGCACCCGGGCAGAGATTTTAGCCGCACTGGATGCGGCAGAGGCTTCTCTGGATCGCGGCGAGGGTATCGAGGTTACTGAGCAGTCCATGCGTGAACTCGCCGAAGGTGTAAAACGTCGCGGTCGCGCACGGCTTGAGGCCGAACGAGCCCGCGGCTGATGCCTGTTCGGCTTAATCGACAAGTCAAAGCGGAGTTAGACGATATCTGGCTCTTTATCGCCGTGGAGAGTAGCAGTCTCGAAATTGCCGATCGCGTCGTCGAAACAATCACTGACACGTTTCTTCAACTGTCAAAACATCCAAGCCTTGGGCGCCGCCGTGACGACCTCCGCGAAGGTCTGCGGAGTACTAACGCTGGCAGCTACGTTGTAATTTATCGTGTGGAGGGAAATAACATACGAATCCTCCACGTTGTCCACGGTCGACGCGACATCAAATCGGCGATCCGGCATTAGAACCTACTTGGCCGAACCAAAACAATCAACAATCAAAAATCAACAATCAGCAATTCATTCACATGTCTTCCGTTCTCCGTGGTGAAATGAATTCCCATGGCAAAGCGGGTGAGTGTAGATCGCTGGCTGTTTACCGTCACCATGTTGCTTGTCTTTGTCGGGCTGGTAATGGTGTTTTCCGCGTCAGCGGTAATGGCGCGGGAGCGCTTTGGCTCTCCGTATGCTTTTTTGTCGAAGCAGTTGATCTGGGCGGCGGCGGGCATTGTGGCGATGGTAGTCGCGATGCGCGTTGATTACCGGCGCTACAAGCATCCGGCAGTAGTCTTTTCTTTCCTCGGTGTCACTACGCTGCTGTTAATTTCCGTTTTCTTTCTCGACCGATCGCACAACACCCATCGCTGGATTCACGCCGGTGGTTTTTCCTTTCAACCTTCGGAATTGGCAAAGCCGGTTCTGATTTTGTTTCTCGCCTATTTTCTCGAGAGCCGCGTCAGAACAATTTCGAACTCCATCGATGACTGGCGCAACACGCTGATGCCCGCAGCGGCGCCGGTGCTGGTGCTGCTCGGCCTGATTGTGCTGCAGCCCGATCTGGGCACGGCCATTGCTTGTGCCGGAATCGCGGCCTGTATCTTCTATGTGGCCGGGATGCGAATGCGCTATTTCGCTTACGCGTTCGGCGCATCGCTGTTGCCGCTTTATTTTTTGATCTTTCATGTGAGCTGGCGGCGCGACCGGATTCTGGCATTTCTTAATCCCTACGCCGACCGCCAGAAGACCGGATTCCACATCATCCAATCACTGATCGCGGTGGGCATTGGCGGCGTTACCGGCACAGGCTTGATGGAAGGCAAACAGAAGTTATTTTATTTGCCGGAACCGCATACTGATTTTATTTTCGCCGTGACCGCGGAAGAATTAGGTCTGGTGGGCGCCATGTTTATAGTAACGCTCTTCGCCGTATTCTTGTGGCGTGGAATGCGGGCTTCGTGGCGAACGGAAGATGTATTCGGTCGATACCTGGCGGTGGGAATTACCAGCATGGTGGTGCTGCAGGCTTTCATTAACATCAGCGTGGTGCTGGGGATGATGCCGACGAAAGGGATTCCGCTGCCACTGGTATCGTACGGAGGGTCATCGTTGTTCGTGACGCTGGCCTGCGTGGGTGTGCTGCTGAATATTACGAAGCAGGCGGAGTGAAAGAGCGCTCACGGATTTTCACCAATCTGCACGGGTCGGGAAGTACGGAGGACGTTTGAGACGCCTATCAATCTTGCTGGCGCTTTGCTGTGTTCTAGGCGAGCTGGCGGTAGCTCAGAAGACCGAGCCGCCTCAGTCCATCCAGCTCCCGCCTCAGGTACCAACGTTCTCGGCGGACGATCTTGCCGCGAAGGTTCCGGCGGCAAAGACGAAAGACGTCGAGTCAATGGACGCGATACTGCGTGCCATCTACGATGTGATTTCCGGGCCGGCTGGCGTCCGCGACTGGAACCGCTTCCGATCCGTATTTCTTCCTCAGGCGCGCTTCACCGAAGTAAGCACGGGGCCCGATGGCGCGAAAATGGTCCTCACCTGGAATGTAGATGAGTTTATTCGAGATGCTGGTGAAGTCTTCTCCAAAGAGCCGTTTTATGAAAACGCGATTGTCAATCGGCCGGAAAGCTTTGGCAATATCACAGAGGTATTCAGCAGCTACGAATCGCGGCGCAGTCCAACCGAAAAGCCTTTCGAGCGAGGCATCAACAGCATCCAGCTGCTGAATGACGGCAAACGCTGGTGGGTGGTTTCGATTCTCTGGGACACGGAGAGGTCGGGTAATCCGCTGCCGGCGAAGTTTGCCAAGCATTAGATCAGGCAGTGCAATTGTTGATTGTTGATTTCTGATTATTGATTCCTGATTGCTGATTGGAACCGGCCCTCGCGCTCGCAGTCAACAATCAGCAATCAACAATCAACAATTCCTTTATATTCACCTCATGCGAGCCATTCTGGCGGGCGGCGGGACCGGCGGACATGTAATCCCGGCGCTCGCTATCGCCAACGAACTCAGGAAACGTTACGCAGCCGAGGTGCTGTTCATCGGAACAGCGCGCGGCATCGAGAATCGCCTCGTCCCTGCGGCGGGATATCCGCTGCAACTGGTTCGCGTGGGCGCCCTGAAAAACGTCAGCCTGATGACGCGCGCGAAGACCGCCTTCGATTTGCCGCGAGCAGTTTGGGATGCGGGCCGCATGCTGAATGAATTCGCGCCCGACGTGGTGATTGGCGTGGGGGGATATGCGTCGGGCCCGGCGATGCTGGCGGCGGTGATGAAACACATTCCCACTCTTGCCTTCGAGCCGAATGTGGTCCCCGGATTTGCCAACCGCGTGGTGGCACGATTTGTATCCGGGGCAGCGGTGCACTTTGCAGAGACGGCGAAATATTTTCGTCATGCGGAAGTAACAGGGGTTCCGGTGCGGCAGGCATTCTTTGAAATTCCGCCCAAGCGGGGTGGAACGCCGACTCTGCTTGTGTTTGGCGGTAGCCAGGGAGCGCACGCGATTAATGAGGCGATGATTCGCTGTTTGCCGGAGCTGCATCGGCAGGCGCCCGGGATCTGCATTATTCATCAGACAGGCGAGCGTGACTATAATGACGCGCTGGCCGCGTATCGTCGATTCGATCAATCAGGATCAGGGGAGTCGGTGCAGGTTTTCAAGTTTATCGAAGACATGCCTTCGGCATTTGCGCGCGCGGATCTCGTGGTCTGCCGCTCCGGCGCGAGCACGGTAGCCGAAATTACAGCGGCGGGGAAGCCGGCGATTTTCGTCCCGTTTCCGCGGGCCGCGGACGACCATCAGCGAGTGAATGCCGAAGCGCTGGCGCGCGAGGGGGCGGCAGTGGTAGTGGAAGAATCGAGGCTCGAAGGAGTCTGGCTGGCGGAAACAATTGCTGCTTTGCTGGGGGATGCGCGACGATTGCATATTATGAGCGAAGCTGCGCGCGGATTGTCGCATCCCCATGCCGCTCGGGATATCGCGGCAATGGCGGCGCGGGTGGCGGGAATTGACGAAGCAGATAATGGAAGCAGTTCGCAAAGTCTCCGTGCGGACAGTTCGAGCCAATAGGGATGCGCTCCGAATGACAGGCAAAATATGAAAGCCCCCACAGGAGCACAAATTGGCGGAGGCGCAATCATCTTGCTCCTCCTTTCCGGGATGCTTTATGCGGGCGACTGGATGGTTTGGAAGTTGCGTGACTCGCGAGGTACGGGCTACGGCACGGTCGAGGTCCATCAATTCCTGGCTACATCATTGAAAGGCAACAAGACTGAATATGATATGACCGGAACCGCGCAGCAGACTTGCAGCCGGTCGATCTTTCCACAGCAGGGTTATTCGGCGTGCTGGTGGTTGAAACGGCATGCGGCACAGTGGGAGTGAGCGATTCGTTAGTTTTGGTGGAGTGGGGAACGACTAACGTGAGACCTTTGCATCTGCGAAGCTCTTGTCCCGCTTCTGGACTTGTCACGTGGGGCGGGTTAAGATTTCATCGCCCCGCAGTGGCTATGATCTCGAGCACTTCGGCGCGGAGCATAGGGCCATGAAAACCTGGATGCTCGTGAGTGTTCTCCTAGTTTCTTCTCTGCCTGCGTTTGCGAACTCCGTTCCGCTTACCGACTCGTTCACGATGTATGTTGACTCCGGCAGTACGCACTTGGTTCCCGGGACCGACCAACTCTTGATCCTTAGTCGTTTCGGCTCCACGAGCAATCTGGAATTTGACGTCGCCCCCAGTCTGACTGCACCGTACACGATGTCGATGTCCTGGACGCTGCTGTTGCCTAATCAGGCGACACAAGTCTTGGACTTTGCTGGCAGCTGCTCCATTGCGGGCGACACTTGCGGATGGCTTTCCTCCTTTTTGGTGCCCAATAAGTATCAACCCGTGCCCTTCACGCTAACCGTCCAACTTACAATCGGCTCAAACACCCTAACGGAAACGTTTCACGAACACTACGTCTCGACCGTACCCGAGCCTGGCAGTATGCTGCTCTTGGGAAGCGGTCTAGTGGCGGCTGCATGGCGTAAGTGGGCGTGTTGAGAACTTAGGGTGAGACTGCGATTCGTGGCGTGGTAGCGATCTGCAAAGGAACCCAAAGGTTCCGGCCCGAAGCCTTGAATTCCTCACTCTGAATGACGCGACCCGCGGTGTCCACCTTAATCGGTATTGTTCGGCTAAGTATCTGATTTATGTTTGCCAAGATTCAGCAGATACATTTCGTGGGCATCGGCGGCATCGGCATGAGCGGTATTGCCGAGGTGCTGCTGAATCTCGGCTACAAGGTCTCGGGGTCGGACCTCAAGCATTCTTCTGTGACCGAGCGGCTCGCTGCATTGGGTGCCACGGTCTTTGAGGGACATAGTGCAGAGAATATTTCCGGAGCCGAAGTGGTAGTGACCAGTTCGGCGATTGCCGCGGAGAATCCTGAGGTCATCGAGGCTCATAGTTTGCACGTGCCCGTGATTCAGCGGGCGGAGATGCTGGCGGAATTGATGCGCCTGAAGTATGGCATCGCCATCGCCGGCATGCACGGCAAGACGACCACAACTTCTATGGTGGCCGCGGTGCTGGCAGGTGGCGGCCTTGATCCTACGGTAGTGGTAGGCGGACGCGTGGATGCGATGGGATCGAATGCCCGGCTGGGCAAGTCGCGCTATCTGGTGGCCGAGGCGGATGAGAGTGACCGGTCATTTCTGAAGTTGTCCCCAATTCTTTCTGTTGTGACCAACATCGACCGCGAGCACATGGATTGTTACCGCAACATGCGGGATGTGAAGAAAACGTTTCTGGAGTTCATGGACCGCGTCCCTTTTTACGGCATGGTGGTAGCGTGTAACGATGATCCGCTGCTGCGGCGGTTGCTGCCGGATGTACAGCGCCGCACTGTAACGTATGGAACGAAGCGTGGGTCGGATTTTTTGATCAAGCTGGAAAATGGTGCGACCTCGAGTTTGAGAGTTGAAGGCCAGCCATTGAGCCGCTTTCGCGTGAGCTATCGCAAGAAAGATTTGGGCGAGTTTACATTGCACGTACCGGGAGTGCACAACATCCTGAATGCCACTGCGGCGATTGCGGTCGGTATCGGCCTCGATGTTGAAGTGGAAGCAATCCGGGCCGGGCTTGATCAGTTTCGCGGCGTTGACCGGCGTTTTCAATTGCTTGGTCGCGCAGCCGGAGTGAGCGTGATCGACGATTATGGCCACCATCCCACCGAAATTAAGGCGACACTGGCGGCGGCGCGGCAATGCGGGTTTCGCAAAGTTCATGTGGTGTTCCAGCCGCACCGCTACACGCGTACCCGCGAACTGATGGATCATTTTACGGCTGCATTTGCCGACGCCGATTCGTTGTTTGTGCTCGACATTTATGCGGCCAGCGAAAAGCCCATCGAAGGAATCAGCGGCGAGGTGCTGGCAGGGACGATTCGTGAGAAAGCTGGACGGGATGCGTGTTATGTGAGTTCGTTCGCTGAAGCGGTGAGTTCAGTCGCCGAACTCGCACAAGAAGGGGACATGATCCTGACGCTGGGGGCAGGTAGCGTCTCGCAATTGGGCCCGCTGATTCTGGAGAAACTGCAAGAAATCAGATCTTAGGCCAGATCTTTGGGATTGAGGCAAGGCGCGATATATAATCGCGTATGAGCATGTGTATGCTCATGTGCAGGTGGGAGCGTAGCCTTATGAAAACCGCGAGATTGCAGGTTTTGACTACTCCTGCCTTTCGAGATCGACTTCGGAAGGAGGCGAAGAAAGCAGGCGTCAGCGTCGCGGAGTTGGTGCGCACACGTTGCGAAGGTGCTTCTGGCGAAGAGGAGCAGGTTGTGGCCAAACTTGCCGCGGAACTTCGCAAGAAGGTGCGAAAGGCGCAGGCATCTTTGAGAAGCAGCCTAGCGGAAGCCAATGCAATGCTTAAGGAATTGAAAGTGCACCGGGAACGCCGCAGACCGGCGGAGCATGCGTGAGCCTTCTCGCTCAAACCGTAGAGGCGATCAAGGATGCGATGAGATTGGCCGACGACGTGCGCCGCGCCAGCGACACGCTTAAAGATCTCACCGAGCAGGTACGCGACCACGACCGCCGAATCACCCGCCTCGAGGCGCAGTGGGAGACCGCGATGATGTTGTCGCGAAAGCGATTGGAATAGCGCTGAATACCCCGATATTCATTTTGAGAGTGCCTTGGCAGGGAACTTTTCCGCCGAGCTCTGCGTATCTTTTATTGCTAACGGATCTGGACCAGGCTCGTCCAATCTGGCATAAGGGGTCAATGCAATGAAATCGACACAAGCATGGGGATGGCTGATGGCTGGCGTTCTGGCGCTGGGGTTGAATGGCATTTATCAGGACGGGGGCGCGGCTTGGGCACATCGCGCGGTGACGCATCTGATGGCCGGCGTTACCAGTCGGACCGAAGGCGCTCTGGCGCTGGCGGCAGGTCGCGCTGACTGGTTTGCGGCAAAGAGCGAGGCGTTAGCCGCCAAGAATGAGACCAGTTCCTGTCGTTTGGCTACGATGATGGCGCGAATGCAGACGAAGATGGCGCGGGCCCAGGGCGGAATGGCGCGATTTGAAGCCATGTCAGCTCGGGAGGAAGCCCAATTAGCGCGGTTGGAAGCAAACCGTGCGCGGGCAGAGTCAGAGATTGAGCGACAGGTTGCGCGGGTAAGTGTGTCCACCCCCAGGTTCGATGCCGTGGTTTGTCCGCGAGTTCGGGTGAGCATTCCGCGAGTGCGAATTTCGGT
>JBAVUV010000642.1:0-3061 GCA_049696955.1 Candidatus Sulfotelmatobacter sp.
CGCATTACACGCCGGTCAATATCTTCGGCCTCGCTGCCATGCAGACCGCGCCAGTGCACCGCTATGCTTCCCGCTTTTAATTCCGCCGTATGCTGGAGTTGCTGGGAGACCAGCCAGTCGTCCGCCAAATCCAGCGCGGTCAAGGTCACGTCGTCCAACGTGGAAACTTCCACGCTTCCGTCGGTCTTTACACGCTGCAATCCATGGAGTCCCCAAATCTCGGGATGAGGCTCAACCCCGAGCAGCGGAATAATCTCGGTCGCATCGCGGCCGGAAACAATCACAACCCTGGTTTTTCCGAGTTCGAGAATCTCCTCTAGAAGGGAAGCGATACCGCGGTACGGAAAAGCCTTCCTCCGGTCCTTCTGGAACGGCGCCAGAGTTCCATCGAAGTCAAGCATCAACAGGGACTGTGAGGCTTGAGCCACTGCTTGCAGAAAAAATTCCACTCGACGGTTCGGGCCAGAAGAGGGGTTGGTACTTCTTTCCTCGCGGAGCGTCACGCGGCGGTCACGCCCCCGCGAGTTCTGCCCGACGTCCGGTCTGCGCCGTCCAGTCTGAGTTCACACAATTCCGTGATCAGAGTTCCCGCCCACTTGTGGATGTTATTTTCCCTGATAATTCTCCGCATTCGATGTACTCGCATTTGTTTTTCTTCCGGCTCCATCTCCAGCGCCACCCGAATCGCCTCCGCGGTCTGGTCGATGTCGTAAGGATTCACCAGCAAAGCGTCGCGCAGTTCGCGAGCCGCTCCCGTGAGCTGGCTCAGGATCAACACCCCGCGTTCGTCACGGCGGGCCGCCAGAAATTCCTTCGCTACCAGGTTCATCCCGTCATGCAGCGATGTTACCAGGCACAGATCCGCCGCCCGGTAGTAACGCTCAATCTCTTTATGACTATGCTGCTGTTTCAGGAATAAAATAGGTCTCCACTTGCCGGACTGAAACCGCCAGTTGATCCGTTCCGCTTCGGCTTCCAATTCTCCCATTAAGTCGTGATAGCGTTTGATGTGGGTGCGGCTCGGCGCCCCGATCTGTATAAAAGTGAACTGCCCCTGGTACTTCGGATATTTCTCTAGAAATCTTTCGATCGCCCGGAATCGCTCATGAATTCCCTTGGTGTAATCCACCCGATCAACCCCCACTCCTACAAACGCCGCTTCCACGCCCACGCTGTGCATCAGAGTCGATCGCTCAAGATAATCAACTCCGTAGCTGTCGGCTCCAATCTCCAGATCGTCTCCCAGGTCAACGCTGATGGGGAAAGGACGCACGATCGTCCGGTGACTTTGGCGCGTGACTGAAAAGTGTTCCCAGTCCACGCGTGATTCCACCACCCGGTCCACTGTGTGCAGGAAGTTATTGCAATGCGACTGCACGTGAAATCCGATCAGATCCGCTCCCAGCAGTCCATCTACCAATTGGCGTTGCCACGGGCAGATGCCGAAGGCCTCCGGATTCGGCCACGGAATATGCCAGAAAATCGCGACCCGCGCGTCCGGCCTCTTTTCCTTCAGCATTCGCGGCAGCAACGCAAAGTGATAGTCCTGAACCAGAATTACAGGATTTTCCGTGTCGGCAATCTCTTCGATCACAGCCGCGGCAAACTTCCTGTTCACATCCTGGTAGAACTGCCAGTCTCCAGCGCGAAATATAGGTCGTGTGTGCGCGATATGAGACAGCGGCCAAAGCCCCTCGTTGGCAAATCCGTAATAGTATCCTTCCTCTTCCTCTTTGCTTAGCCACACTCGCCGCAAAGTATAGTGGGGACTATCCGGAGGAACGCGCAGCCGGTCGTCTTTGTCTACGACTTCAATATCTGCGTTCCCGCTGCCGTGCGCGATCCATGTCCCGTCACAAGCCGTAAGCACAGGCTCTAAAGCAGTCACCAATCCACTGGCCGGAACGATCACTTCGAGAGACTTGCCGTTGCGCTGGTGAATATAAGGCTCTCGATTCGATACCACAAAAAGGCGTCCGCCGTGGAGCCTCTGCTGGATCTGCACCGCGAGCCGTTCCGGAGTCCAACTCGATTCTCCCGCCTCCCGCAAACGCGCTTCGTTCTCCGCAGCGTTCCTCGCCTGGCTGAGGCTCTCGGCCATGGTGACAACTTCCCAAGCCAGAGGCTTGAATAAGTCGAGGTCTGGCATCTGCTGCCGTGAGGAAATCCTGCCCGTTCGTAGGGCGCGCATCCACTGTGCGGCCCTTGCAATCGGCCCCGCTATGCTCCAGCGCACGATCAAGACTGTGATGAATACGATGAGAAAAACCTGCACCAGCACGGTGAAGAATGCCTCGCGCCAGGTGCGGAGGTTTTGGGCGCGAATGTAATCCACATCGTGGATGACTGCCAACCCGCCTATTACGTCGTCGTCCCTATGCAGCGGTAAGGCAAAAATATGAATCCGGTAATTGTCCAAACGCCCAAACGAGCTTTGCTGGTGGTTTTCCGTGATGGCGTGAGTTACATCATCTGGCGCGGCTCGGAGAATGGGCTTCAGTTCGGGCGTGACCGCAATCAACTTGCCTTGCAGATCGTAAACCGCGACTCCAAGCAGGTGTTCGCGAGTCCCAAACCGCTGCACCGTTCTTTGTAACGTCCGCGCCGACTCCCAGGACTTCTCCACATTGAGCGCGAAGCTCTCGCCCAGCTCTTCGGAGTTCCTTTCCAGCTGACTCCTGAGCACACGTTTTTCCCTTAATACCTCGTAGTAGGAAAAACCCAAGGATACGAGGGTAATGCCAACGATGAGAGAGACGATCAGCCTTACACTTAATAGGCGCATGATGATCCTCCCGCCTTGAACTCTATCACTACGCCGCCAAGGTCCGGGTCGGAAACGGAGATCCGTAAGTACAAGCACTCCAAGTACGGGTATTGGATGCCTTTCTCTTAAGAAGCGTAGTCAGCAACGTAGGTGTAGATCCTCGAAAGGAAGAAAACTAAATTCCGCCGCGCCTTCCATTACATGCAAGTACTTAAGCGCACGGACTGTATCAACTGTCATTGCCTACAGTAAAAACCCTAGAGTCAGCCCCGAGTTTTTCGTGTTATCTATCAC
>JBAVUV010000643.1:0-1571 GCA_049696955.1 Candidatus Sulfotelmatobacter sp.
ATCCAGGAATGCCTGATCGATGTTCGGCCACATTGTGACCGGTCGACCATCCTTGGGCGTTGCCAGGAGCTTCCCAAAGGGCAAATCGTGCCAGTCGCAGGGTCGCAAAATGATGGGAATGACTCGCGCATCGCCCTGCTGATGTCGTTCGAGGGCACGCTTCATTTCCCGCTCGTAGCAGTAATCAGAAGCAATGAAATCGGGGCTTACAAGCAGGAGGATGACATCCGCTGTGTTGATGTGGCTATCAATCGCCGCTCCGAAATCCTCGCCGGCCGTGATACGGCGATCATGCCACGACGAGATCATGCCCTGCCGGCGAAGACCGGAAAGATGGGTTTCCAGTTGGTCGCGAAGACTCTCATCAACGTGGGAGTATGAGAAGAATAGAGTCGCCACCCGGCCTCCATCGAATTCCGTTGGCAGGCGGTTGCACACCTGCAGATGCTCGCTCAGAATGTAATGATAGTGCTTTCTTGGAGAGAGAACATTCGTTCAACGATCGCGTAGGCTTTCATCATGGGAGAACAAAGCGCCGCACGACTCGCTGGGGACGACTATCAACATCTTTACAGCTGGTTCGAATTGCTTCAATTGTTGTCCCCGGAATCTGCGTACAGCCACGGATATGTTGAGCATCCTCATGCGGGTGCGGCAGACGACGTCACTCTGCACCCAAAGGACAATCGGCGTGCCGCCAAGTATGTCCAGGTGAAATTTCACGTCGACCATAGCGCGGCGTATTCGGGATCGAAGCTGGTAGAAGTACAGGCCGCGGAAGCGCGCTCGGTCCTGCACAAGCTGTTCGATAGTTGGCGCATGTTGAAGGAACGGGAACCGGGAGGCGTCGAGATCTGGCTGGTCAGCAACTGGGCATCCACCGAGGATCTCGGGGAGTTCCTGCTTGAAAGCTTTTGTCTGTCGAAAGATTTCTTTACCGGTGGGCCAAAGAGCAACGCTGGGAAGCTTCGAAGATTGTGGGTGGAGCGACTGGGGACAACGGAAGAGGAATTGCCCGAATTTTGCCGCGCCTTAAGGCTACGTCTCGGTTTTGCCGGAATGAGCGAACTCACCGAACGCGTAGACGAGCGCATGAAGCTCCACGGCCTCAGAATGGGCAAAGTGCCTCAAGATCTGGCGATCAGTATCGTTCGCGGCTGGATCCAGGCGGGCGGAGAAAATAAGCGCATCAGCCGGCTAGAACTGGAAAAGGCAATTGCGGAAAAAGGACTGCGGGCAGACGCCACCGAGATTCCCAAAGCAAACCTGACTATTCACGGTTGGGACCGCCGATATTTTGACGTTCCCCCCACCATTGAATTGGACTGGACGCGGTTCTTCGATATCGAGTCACGCAGCATACCGACTCAACAGGTCTGGGCGGACGAGTTGATTCCGGAACTGAAACGGGCAAAAGCCCAGCTCGCGGATGTGCCGGGTGCCAACTTTATCGAGTTTCGCGGAAAACTCCCATTATCAGCATTGCTGGTCGTCGGCCGCGCATTGCCAGAGGCCGGTGGGTTTCGACTCCGGGTCGAACAGCCAACCGGTGGAGAGACGCACTTGTGGAG
>JBAVUV010000644.1:0-6607 GCA_049696955.1 Candidatus Sulfotelmatobacter sp.
ACGTTGACTTGATCGTAGTGGAACTCTCCACCCATTTTGAGGGTGTTGGTTCCGATCACCTTGGAAAAATTGTCCAGCCACTGGAAAGTGTTCCCAACTTGATTCAGTTCGTTGGTATTGGTTCCAATCGTGTAGTTGTTAAAGCCGACACTTTCTACACCTTCGGTGGCTGCGGATAGTGGCACAATTCCCGGAGTATTCGCACCCACCTGAAACCCCTGGGATGCCAGACTGACTCCAAGGCCGCCGACCGGTTTGCCGAGGTCATTGGAGTCGCGCAAATAGCTGAAGTGGAAGTCATTCACGGCGGAGGGGCTGAGAGTTTTCGTGGCGCCCAATCCAAACAACTGCGCCCGGCCGGTATAGAGCGCATTGAAGCCCGGAACGTTCGCTCCGCCTTGAGCAACCGGGTAGGGATTGTTCTGCGACCAGTCATCCAGAAAATAATAAGCCGATACCACTCCCCAGGGGATGTTGGCGTCGAGGCGGAAAGCACCCTTATCGTCGCGCAAAGTCTGGTTGAAGGCAGAGGTGGAAAATGTGTTGTTGGACGCATTGCTGGGTGCGGGAATGTATTGCAACAGGTTAGTTGCGGGCGCGGACCAGGCACTCTGGGGAATGGTTAGATTGGGTAGAACGCATTGCGTGGTGGATGTGCAACTGGTGGGGTAGGTGGAAGCGGGGTTGAGATTGCCCGGTTCGTTCTCCCCGGCATAAAAATAATAAGGCTCATTGGCGGAGACCGGATAGAGCAACTTCTGGGAAAGCAGGCCAGCCCAATACGATCCGCTTACCGTGCTGGGCACCGTGTTTCCGTTCGCATCGGTGGTTGCAAAAGAGCTTGCCAGATCCGAAAGATTGCCCGTCCGATCTTGCGCGGAGGGCACGGGAATCTGCCCGGTATCAAAACCCTGGGTCGATCGCGTCCCCTGGTAATCGGCGAAGAAGAACAGCTTCGACTTACGGATCGGGCCGCCGAACGTCCCGCCAAACTGGTTTTGATCGAATGCTCCACGCGCGGGAGAAAAATAGTTGCGGGCATCAAGGTTGGTATTACGCAGGAACTCGAAGGCACTGCCATGAAATGCGTTGGTGCCCGATTTCGTGACCACATTGATCTGGCCGCCGCTGAACTCGCCGTATTCCGCGTCGAAGTTGCTCGTGATAATTCGGAATTCAGCAATGGAATCGAGGTTGGGAATAATCGCCGCTCCCATATTCACGTCCTCTTCCACATCGCTGCCGTTGTCGATAAAACTATTGGCAAACTCCCGTTGCCCGTTGATGGAGATTGTGCCCGGATTCAAGTCTCCGGAGGGAGAAAGAGCGCTGGCACCCACATCCTGCACGGTGTCGGAGCTAATGGTGGTAACCGGCACAACGCCCGGCTGAAGGGAAAGCAAATCGGTAAAGCTACGCAAGCTGAGCGGAACAGCGGTCATCCGCGTTCCGGTGATGACTTCCCCCACTTGTGTGGTCGTGGTTTCGACCTGTGTCTGGTTCTCCACGACTGTGATTACGTCGCCCGTGTTGCCCACATTGAGGATCGCATCCACGGTCAATGCGCTATTCGCGTCGATGGTGACACCGGTTCGCTGGTAGGGCTTAAATCCATCCTTTTCGATGGCGATGGTGTAGCGCCCGATGTTGAGTTGAGGAAAGGAATAAAATCCGCTGCCATTGGTCGTGACCGTCGTACGAACTCCGGTATCGATGTTGGTCGCATGTATGATTGCGTTCGGAATCACGGCGCCGCTGACGTCCTTCACGGTGCCGGACACACCTCCTCCCGCTCCCGCCCAAGAGCAGAGGACAACTGACGGAAGCAGCGCCAACGTCCCCAGAATAAAGCTGAGTATTCTGATTGGGGTTTTCTGAGTTCGGCGTCCGATACCACGCATGTAATTTTTCTCCTGAAATACCCGAGGCCGGTTTCAGTTTGACTGCGAAAGTCGTCAGCCCATCAGGTTGTCTATTTTGGCGCGGCGACATTGAAAAAGGGTTTTGTCATAATCGCCATTATTACGTCTGATCTAGTTGCGACCGGGTTGCACCTAGAAGTCAAAAAGAGCTCGCGTCTAACTCGTGGCCTTCCGGCATTTCTTGCAAAATCCGCCGACTTCCAGTCTCACCACACGTATCTGAAAGCCGCTCTGGGCAGCGATGTCTTCCTTCAGTTTCTCGAAGGCCGAACTCGTGTATTCCATGATGGCGCCGCAGCGGAAACACGCCATGTGGCAGTGGTCACGGTTGGTCTTCACTTCGTAATAGTGCTTCTCACCTTCGATGTGCATCAGATCCAATTCATCAATTAACCCGCGATTCTTGAGCATCGAAATCGTTCGATACACGGTGGAGCGATCGATCGTCGGATCTTGTTTCCTGGCCATCTGTAGTAGCGTGGCCGCGTCCAGGTGGCGAGGGGAGTCCTGAATAATTCCCACGATCAGGCGCCTTTGCTCGGTAATACGAACTCCCCGCGCCGCCAATTCTTTCATCAGCGACGATCGGCTCACCGTCGTGTCGGAGCCGGACCTTCCTAGTCGCGACTCAGTCGCAACAATGGCGGTAGCAAGCATACAATAATGTCCTCCTCCTGAAGCGTTGAGTCTGCCGGTTTGCAACTCTAGTTGCGACTGAGTAGCAACTGCAATTTATTAAACTTCATTGGCGGTTTTGTGTCAAGGTAGAACTCCCAACCATTTGTGGATTGCATTGAACTGTTCTAGAAGCCTGCCGAACGGCGACAGTAATCCCGATGTAGCAGCCTGCCCAGCAGCGCGAGAGCTGACCTTATGGCGACGCTGCTCTAAGAGTGCGAAGTCGTGATGACCGCGGCTCTCTGCCAAGGCTCGTCGAAACTGGCTCCATAGATCGAGGGGCATTTTGAGCCCATGGGACGCAGATAAGTGGACAGTTGTCCACGGTGGTGAACCCTGTGGTTGTTGAAAAATGCGAGATAAGCAACGGCCGGAAGTTTAAAGGCTCCAAGAAAATCGATGGGAGTAACCAGTTGTTCCGGCGTCAGCGTGCGAATCCTGTCCGTCGCTCGTCTGAAATTCTTGTCATACCAATCGACCAGTTCGGCGACGGTCTTGGGTTTGCTCTTCTCAACTGGAACGTCCATGTCGAGTTTAAAGTCGGCAATTCCGTCGAGGAAATGGATATCCATACTCGCCAGATGCCACGCCAATTCCCACGCAGTGCGCGCGTGGGGATCGGGCCGGTAGTCGGCCTTGGCATCGGGAATCGCGGAAAGGACTTTCTTAGTGGTTTCCAGTTCGCGGGACGCCCAATAAAGCAAGGTCTCCCGGATGACGCCTGCAAACTCGGGGCTCAGACCTGATTTCACGTTGGTTGGTTGCACGTTGGTTGACACACCTGTTCTCTTTTCTTCCTGGGTTGTGCTGATTTCCATTCAAAGCTGAGTGAGCGTCGACTGGGTGAACCGGTGTAGCTCCGCAGTTGGCCCTGGATAGTGCGCAGCATCGTATTCCCTCAACCACCGTCGACCCATAATTCACGGCCACACAAAGTGAAATCGCCGATCATCCTAATCAGTTCGCCATTATGCCATATTCAATTGTCGTCAGATTCTTCTGAGAGATTCCTGAAATTCTCGCGATAGTACTACCTGTGATAGTAGATTTCACGTGCAGGTATCCTCCTTCTCAAGTCATCTTCCCATTGACATTGGGTGAGTTCGAGGATAGTGTTGTCGCGTTTTGTCGCGAGTAGAGTTTCGAGTATAAGGGACAAGAGATACCAGTGAGGTGTTCTCTATTCTATAGGGTTTCGACGATGCAATCCTCGGAGGTAGGCGCCATGAAAGTCGCAATTGTCACAGGAGGCCTGGGAGATTCGCAATGCCCCGCGGCCTTTCGGCCGAAATACGATGGCAGACGCATCTGTCGGGTCGCGCTAGTCACTGGTCTCTTCTTGACATTGACAACTCTTGGGCGGTCTGGCTTTATCGAGGCACAGACACAAACACAGACTCCGACCCAGCCACAGACTCAGACCCAACAGACTCCGACGGTGTCGCCGTCAGACGGTGGCCAAGTAAACTCTCCGGATGTTCCTACAGCCAACACCACGGAGCAACCCAAACCGGAAGCGAATGCCATCCCGGTTCTGAAGACTTCAGTCAATGTTACGGACAGCATCTCTGAATCTTCCCCGGCGAATATTTCTGTGCTTTCCAATCAGATTCTGGAAACAGATCCCGGGGTAAGTTTGGACGATGAACTTAAAATCATTCCAGGGTTCAGTTTGCTGCGTCGCACATCTGGGGTAGTGGCGAGCGTGACGATTCAGGGGGTAGCGCTCCGTGGACTAGGACTGGCAGGTCCCAGCCGAGCGCTTGTGCTTTGGGACGGCCTTCCGGTGAATGATCCCTTCGGCGGATGGATCAATTGGACTCGCATTTCTCCTGAAAATGTGGGCGAAGCCGATGTCACTCGTGGCGCCACCACCAGCGTTTTCGGAGATCTGGCAATGACGGGCGCGGTTTCTATTTTTTCGCGGCCGGAAGAGAAAAACGTGATTGATATTTCACAAGAGGGTGGTACGCAAGCTACGCTGCTGAACCACGCCACTTATTCCTGGTTGGGAGAGAATCTCGGCTTCTCGGTGGACGCTCGCAGCTTCCTCACCGATGGATATTACGTGGTTCCCGAGGACTTGCGAGGGCCAATCGATACGCCTGCCTCCGACCGCTTTGCTGCCGGCGCGCCGCGAATTGATTGGTTCTCGGGTGAGAATCGTTTCTTTTTGAAGGCCGACGGTCTTTTCGAGCATCGGAACATCGGAACATTGGTAGACCATGAGTCCACTGCCTTAGGCGAGTTCTCGGGGCACTACTCCCGTGAAATGAAGAGCGATACATTTTCCATGGTCGGGTACTATGAGCACGAAGACTGGAGTGCTCACTACAGCTCGATCAATGCGACCCGGACGGTGGAGAAACTGGTCGATCAGCAATACGTGCCGTCGAACGGAGGGGGTGGGGCGGCATTCTGGCAGCACTTCCAGCCGCACTGGCAAGTGACCGGCGGAGCCGACGTAGAATACGTCACTGGTTTCTCGCACGACTATAACCCGCTTGCAACGTCCCTCGCAGTGGAGGGCGGAGACTTGTTGGAGCACGGGCTCTTCGCACAGGCGGATTACCGTCTTGGTCCGGTGCAATTCTTTGGCGGCATTCGTTATCAATTCACGGACGCGCGCAACAACATTACCGCGCCTAACGGTGGCATAACGTACGGCCGGGGGATTTTTAGAGTTCGCGGCTCGCTCAACCGAAGCTTTAGAGTGCCGACTCTCAATGAGCTATACCGGCCTTATCGCCAGGGCAATATAGAGACGCTGGCCAATCCTTTGCTGGTTCCAGAGACCATGGATGGCGGGGAATTCGGATTCGACGTCAAAGGTAAGGCCCAGCGCCTCAGCGTCACCTTTTTTCGTAATTCAATCACGAATTTCATCGAACAACCCAATATCGCCGAGACAGCAACTACCATCACTCGACAACGGCAGAATGTTGGCGATGGGATCAATGAAGGCTTCGAAGTGAGCGCACAGCAACACTGGCGAAGC
This sequence comes from Candidatus Sulfotelmatobacter sp., assembly GCA_049696955.1. Classification (GTDB taxonomy): domain Bacteria; phylum Acidobacteriota; class Terriglobia; order Terriglobales; family Acidobacteriaceae; genus Sulfotelmatobacter. Next base: position 5,599 of record JBAVUV010000644.1, read on the forward strand.
TGGCTGGGCAGCGTCGGATACCTGTATGCCGACACCAAACTGACCAGCGGACCCTTAGCGGGGTTGTACGTTCCAGAGGTTCCCCATCACCAGGGCTCGGCACAAGTGACCTACCTTCATCATGGGACCACGTTGTCCGGGGCGTTGCTGGCGTATTCGCGCGTGTTTGACGACCAGAACAATCAATTTGTCGACCCGGGCTATGCGGTTCTGCAATTTTCCGGTTCGCAGCACCTCTGGCGAAACTTGTCCGCAACCTTTAATATGGAAAACGCCTTGGATCGCTACTACGTGGTCGAATATACTCCGGTTGTGAACAATGGTGAGCCTCGCGTAATACGTGTAGGATTGCGGTGGAATGGTTTTGAGCGTTAAGGATGATGATATGTGTTCTACAACACGCACCCCGACAATCGAATGCTTAGAATCAGCCATTGATCGCCGCTAGGGGTATTTTAAAGGCACTTTTTCGGATAGGAGGGTTGGCTACGAGACCCTCCCTCCTGTCTGGCGTGCGGCGGGATTTGAGGTGACTGAATAGTTCTGGGAATGTTTACCTACACGGCGCCAACCTCAATCGAAGAAGTACTCGATATTCTTTCGCAGTGGGGATCGCGCGCCCGGATTTTGGCTGGAGGGCAGACCCTGCTACCGTTGATCCAGAACGGGACGCTTCGGCCCGAACACCTTGTGGACATCAACGGCGTGGGGAGCCTCGATTTCGTTGATCTGAATAAGGATGGTCTGAAGAACGACGATCTTACGAACAACGATTTGAAGAACAACCTGTGCGTCGGCGCATGCTGCAGACAACATGATTTGGAAGTCTTTCTGCGAACCAACCCGCGGAACTCACTGCTCGCGCAAGGATTGCCTTTAATCGCAGACCAGGAGATAAGGAACCGCGGCACGGTATGCGGAAGCCTCGCGGCTGCACCTCGCGGGGCAGAGTTACCTGCAATCGCCCTCACTTGCAACGCCAACCTTCACATTCGCAGCAGGCGGGGCG
>JBAVUV010000645.1:0-1607 GCA_049696955.1 Candidatus Sulfotelmatobacter sp.
CCCCCACTCATCGCCGGCGCTGCCGCTTACCAGATCCCAGCGAAGGAAAGTCACGGGAATCACTTCCGCGGGAACGTTAGCCACTTGAATCTTGGGCCAGACCGCCTTCCACACGTCGCCTTCGCGAATGAAGTGAATGTCGCGAACATCTTCGAGCGGGCCGACGGGAGTAGAGAAATTCAGATGCACCCGCATTTCAGCCTGGTCATTGGTGGCGTGAAGCGGACGCGATTCGTAACCTTCGAGGCTGGAAAAGGAACGCAGGCTGCCGTAGGATCCAGTCCAATCCTGAATGAAAGCCTGCTTCGTGATTCCGCTGGAAGCGGAAACGTCGGCGAAAGCACGATCCCAGTTGCGACGCTGCACATCCAGCAGGAGATTATCGACAGCCTGCTGCGGCGTGGTGGCTTTCGCGGTGTGCAGAGCCGAGCCTTTGGTGACGCCAACCGGGACCCCGGCCTGAGTAGTTACGAATAAGCCCAGGACCATCAATCCGACGGTCACCGCGACGAGAATAATTGGAACAGCATATTTCATTGAGTAATCCTCGCGGCCAGTTAAGAGGCCACCTTTTGTCCTTGTCCCTGTCCCTGTTGTTGCCGCTCAGGGCCTGGCGAATGCACCGGGATACCGCCGACGGCGATACGCCGAGTCTGGGGCAACAGGAACTCGAAGAAGATAGCCAGGAAGCTCACGCCGATGGGTAATATTCCCCAGAGCAAACCCTGCCAGACGGGCGGAATGGCGTCAGACGGGATTCGATGAGCGGGAGGAACGTCTTCCTTGGACCAGGCGGTGATCTCACCGTTGTTAAAGGTCTCAATTTTTCGCCACCCCACGAAAGTGAGCAGCGGCTCGTAGTAGGGGTCGTGGACAAAAATATATTTCAATCCGTAGCGGTTGGCATGCTCGAGCATGGCGCGCAGAGCGGACATGCCGGCGGTGCCGTAGAACTTGGAATTGGTGAGCTGGGCCGAGCCGTAGTGCGTCATTTCGGGAAGCAGGCGAGCTGAGTTGTAATCGCCATCCACACTACCGGCGTCGGTATAGGTGGAGACCTTCGACAGTTCACTCCCGAAACCTAAAGTGAGATAGCGATAAGAGTCGTGGCCATCACGGTTGAGGAAAGTGATTACGGGCTGCACGTTTATGCTGCTGGCGGGGCGGAAAGGATTCGCATTGAGCCAGAACAGTGCGGCGCCGAGGGTAGCTACCGACGCCAGTGCAAGTCCGACCGCGGCTTTTACCTGGAAGCGATCGAGAAGTTCAACTGCAAGAACTCCGACAAAGGGCGTCGCCATGAGCGTAGCCCAGAAGGTGAAGCGCTCGAAGGTCAGAATCTCGAAAGCGCGTCCCAGCAACCAGCGCGGCAACGGAGTGGTGCCACCCAGTCCAAAAACAAAAGTGAGCCAAAAGCCAAATAACAATGGCCTCCAGCGTGGGTTGGAGGCGCCGCGAATCACAATGAAAGGCAGGGCCAGTAGCAGGGCGCCATAAGGAATCAGAAAATAATTGACTGCTGTAATGGAGTTCAGCAGGAAATTGGCGCGGCTGTCGTGAGGAATCGGAATCTGGTGGATGGGATGTTGAATGAGAGCCAGCCAGTA
>JBAVUV010000646.1:0-6039 GCA_049696955.1 Candidatus Sulfotelmatobacter sp.
AGGGTCGACATAGATACCTCTTGAGGAGAGGTATCGCGTTCTAGAGGTAGAGTCCAGGTTATCCGTCACAATAAAGAAAATTAACCACGAAGGACACAAAGGTTCACGAAGTAAGGCTTTTTTGCAATTCTTCGTGGAACTTTGTGTCCTTCGTGGTTGAAGATTTTTGTCCGCGGACTTACGGTGTCGACGGCTGACCTCTTAACACGATGCTGTGGGTCTGGAAGCGCGCAGCGGGCTGGCAGGTGGAATAGCCGGCCGGGTGCGTGGAATCAGTGGCTGGACCGTCGCGAGCGACTTTGTAGGTGCGTATCTTCAGGCAGACACTATCGGCCTGTGAGCGCCAATCCGAGTTATTACGGAGCCAGTTGCGGGGAACGCTGAACTGACTTTGCCGCGGACGGTAGTCGCCGAGGAGGATGCGGTCCGCGGCATTTCGCTGAAGTCCCGTCTGGAAAATCGAAAAGGGATTCGCGCTTGTAGAGACTAACGGTGAGGGCTCGCTTAAGACAGCGGCGCTGGAAGACTTGTTTGGAGCAGACTGTGCCGCTAGCGTTGCTACGATTACAGGGATCAGCAGCGATGAGGGGACGAGACGGAAGATTGACATGGGCTTCCTCTCCTACGGCCGATTATAACGCTGTACGTCCCGGTTTCGTTTAAATCTTGATCAGTTTAGATTTTCGAAAATTCCCGCCGCTCCCATGCCCCCGCCCACGCACATGGTGACTAGGCCGTAGCGTCCGTTCCGGCGTTTGAGTTCGCGGATGATGGTTGCGGTGAGCTTGGCTCCGGTGCAGCCCAGCGGATGTCCGAGGGCGATCGCTCCGCCGTTGGGATTTACTTTCTCGGGATCGAGACCAGCTTCTTTAATCACCGCGAGCGACTGAGCGGCGAAGGCTTCGTTGAGCTCGATCACGTCGATATCGGAAAGCTTCAGGCCGGCCATCTTCAAAGCTTTGGGAATTGCGAACACAGGGCCAAGTCCCATTTCTTCGGGCTTGTATCCGGCGGTTGCGAATGAAACATAGCGGGCAAGAGGCTTGATGCCGAGGGCTTTGGCTCGTTCGGCGGACATGACGACTGCGGCGGCCGCACCGTCGGACATTTGGGAAGAGTTTCCGGCGGTGACGGTGCCTTTCATGTGGAAGGCGGGTTTGAGCGAGAGCAGAGCTTCAAGCGAAGTGTCGGCGCGCGGGCCTTCGTCTATTTTAAAAATAATTTCCTGGCGCTTGGGCTTGGAGCCGTTGGGCGTCGTGAGGCTCACTGGCACCGCCACGACTTCGTCATCGAACTTACCGGCCCGGATTGCGGCCAAAGCTTTCTGATGGCTGCGCAGGGAAAATTCGTCCGCCGCTTCACGCGTGACGCCGAAGCGCTGGCCGACGCGCTCGGCGGTGAGGCCCATGTTGAGATAGGCATCGGGATAATGATCGACCAGCCACGGATTCGGCGAAACTTTGTGTCCGCCCATGGGGATCATCGACATGGATTCGGTGCCACCGGCGACGATCACTTCCGCGCCTCCGCTCATGATGCGCTCGGCGGCCATGGCGATTGACTGCAGGCCGGACGAGCAGAAGCGATTGATAGTAAGCGCCGAGACTTCGACCGGCAATCCCGCGCGGAGCAAGGCAATGCGGGCAACATTCATTCCCTGCTCAGCTTCGGGCATGGCGCAGCCGAGGATGACGTCCTCAATTTCTTTGGCATCGAGTTGCGGCACGCGATCGAGCGCGCCCTTGATGGCGATGGCGGCTAGTTCATCGGGACGGGTGGCGCGAAGCGTGCCTTTGAAGGCGCGCCCTACGGGAGTGCGGACGGATGAGGCGATGATGACTTCACGCATGAGTTATACCGTGATGTATTCCGTTGTGGCGCTGGGTGCCGGAATTGCGTCGCCGTGTTCACGCATACCTTCGAGGTGAAACTCCACGGCTTCGCGGATGAGTTCTTTCACTTCGTCCAAAGACTTTCCCGCGACTCCCAACCCAAGCAGGTCAGGGACGTAGGCCCCCAAGCCCGTGTTCGACTTTTCATAGATACCGAGATATTTCATTTCAGTCCTGCTTGCTTAAGGATATTGTTCAACGTTCCGGGCGGAATGTCTACTGACGGATGGCCTGCAACGGTAGGGTTCCCGGCTTCGATGGATGATGGTACTGCCGATGGCTGGCCATTGCGAGCGAGCCGCCAGCCATTATCTTCCAGCCGCTTAGTAAAGTCGCGAACATTCATCACTTGGCCGGAGCATAGAAGTAATAGTCCGCGGTGTAACTGCTCTTGGTTTCAGCATTGCCGTGCGCGGCATCGCATCCTTCGGCGGGTGGCTGGCCTCCGTGAGTGTGCACGCGCTGAATGGTGGTGACATTGCTGAGCAAACCGTTGCCGGTGTGGCTCACGACGTTGACCAACAACCAGGGAACCGAGTCGGCATCCAGAGAGTTGACGTGGGCTACGGCCTTTCCCGTGACTTCACTGCCGTCTGTCAGCTTCCAGGTGGGGCCGGCAAAATGATGTCCGATTACTTTGTCTCTGCGGTCGTGCAGGTCGGCGTCAGGGGCCTTGAGCGTCCAACTGAATTTGCCATCCGGGGAGGACTGGCAGGTGTAGATTTGAGAGCCTGTCGCATGCGCGTAGACAACTACTTCGAGCCCGGCGGGGGCTTGAATCGCGTCCGGAACGTCGGGCGCGGATTCTTTCTGGGGAGGCGATTGAGCTGCTAAAGCCGCGAATCGTAAGATCAGTACACAAATCAGTTGCGGGATAACGATGGCGGGGAATGGCAGGAATCGTTTCATGGAAGACAATTGTAGCGCCCTTGTCGCCTCCGACGACAAAAAGACGGCTACAATTCTAGTTCGCTATTCAACGCCTCATACCCAAATGCACAAGAATCGCACTTTCGACAGCAGACACGTCGGAAGATGACAATTGACCAAGCTTGGACCTAAGCCGCTGTTTCGACGCCGTGGTGAGTTGATCGGCCATCGCTTTGCGGGCTTCGCCGTTGAGGGTCACTATCGCCTGCCCAGGATACACTTTAGCAATCTGACTAGTCAGAGGGACAACAATCAGGCGGTTCAGCGCGCTATTCGCGGCATTATTGCTGATGACAATCGCTGGCCGGGTCTTCTGGATTTCGCCCCCGACGGATGGATCAAACGACACCCACCAGACTTCACCTCTCCGCGGATGCATCGCCGATCAGTCCTTCGCTCCACTCTTCCGCTTCCGCTTCGTGCCGAGTGTCGGCTGCCATCTCCCGATATCTCTCCAGCAGGCCACCGGGCCCACTCATCGTTAGTTCGTCTAATCTATCAAGGACAGCGCTCTCCAATTCCTCGGGCAAAATAAACCACGTAGCATAGCCGCGCGACTGGGGATTGCCGATTCCTGGTCCATCCGCGGCGCCATTCCAGCGGACTCCGAGCCTCTCCGAGCCTTCCCACCCGACTCGGGCGATGGACCATCCTCCATCGCCTGTGCTGTGAAGAATCTGAACAAAGCGAACCGAGGCTCTGGGTGCCAAAACGGTCGTCGGCTCTATGTATGTCATACCTAGTACTCTATGTACCATCCTACATAATCGAACACGTAAAAGCAATACATCCTGCGGCATGTATCAGATTCCGAAGATTTCTTAGTTCCTCAGTGTCTTCCCGGTCTTTAGCGTGTACTGAATTCGTTCCTGCGTCTTTTTCTCGCCGCAGAGAGATTTGAAGCCTTCACGTTCGAGATCGAGGATGTATTGCTCGCTCACGGGTGTGCCGGGAGTGACGTTTCCGCCGCAGAGGACTTCGGCGATTTTGCCTCCGAGTTTCACTTCGTAATCGGTGACGAAATCGCCTTGCCGCATCATATGGACACCCATCTTCAGCGTGGCTAGAAGGTTTTCACCGGGAGCGGGTATATCGGTGCGTGGAACGGGCGCTTCGTATCCGGCGCGGACGAGCTCAAGGGCGCGGGCTTTAGCGTCGGAGAGCACGCGCTCGCGGTTCATCGTGATGCGATCGTTGTCGGAAAGAAAGCCGAAGGCGCGGGCTTCGTGGGCGGAGGTGGCGACTTTGGCGGTGGCGATGATTTCGAAGGCGCGTTTCATGGATTCGAGCATCTCGATGGATCCGGCAAGAGCTTCGGGGGAAACTTTGCCGCCGCGGACCGCACTTGCGCCATCCACGGCGCGGAGCAACATTTCTTTGCAGCCTCCGCCGCCGGGGAGCAGGCCGACACCGACTTCCACTAATCCTGTATAGAGTTCGGCATGAGGCTGGCGGGCCGCGGCATGCAGTGAGATTTCTGTTCCGCCGCCCAGACAGAGGCCGAAGGGAGCGGAGACCACTGGCTTGGGCGAGAACTTGATGGCTTGGGTCATGCCCTGGAACTGGCGGATAGCGAGGTCGACCTCGTCCCATTCTTCTTCCTGCACGCTCATGAGAAGGAGCATGAGGTTGGCGCCGACGGAGAAATTTGTGGCGTCGTTGGTGATAACGAAGGCGTCGAAGCTGTCGCCGGGGCCGCCGGGTTTTAGGGTTTGCAGGATCAAGCTGATGATATCGGCGCCGAGCGAATTCATCTTGCTGTGGAATTCGATGCAGGCGACGCCATCGCCCAGGTCGACCAGCGACGCACCGGAATTTTTCTTGACTATGCCGTTTGATTTTTTTGCCACTGTGACCGACCAGACACCCGCGGGAACTTCTACTGGTTGGAGATTTCCGCTTGCCAGGTCGAAGTAGGCGCGTCCGGAGCTGGATTCGGGATCATCGGCGTACCAGGATTTTTTTCCTGCGGCCAGAAGTTTTTCGACATTGGCCGCGACCGGCTTGCCTTCTTTCTTCATGCGGGCGACGGTGGCTTCTACTCCGGCGGCGTCCCAGAGTTCGAAGGGGCCAAGTTCCCAGTTGAAGCCAAGGCGCATGGCGCGATCGATCTCGACGACGGAATCGGAAATCTCGGGAACGCGGTTGGCGGAGTAGGTCCACAGATCGGACAGAGACGACCACAGGAATGTTCCGGCTTTGTCGGGCTTCTGCGGGGCGCCTTCGAGGCCGAGCAGCATGCGCAGGCGTGCGCCAGTGTCTTCGATATTTTTGGCCATATCGAGCGCGGCGAATTTTGGTTTCTGGCGCGGGCGGTATTCGAGGGTTTTCCAGTCGAGGGCGAGGCGCTCGTCTTGTTTGCCGGGTTCTTCTTTGGCGGCTTCGGCGGGCGAGGGCGCCCGCGCCACATTTTTTTTGTAGAAGCCGCCTTTGGTTTTGTCGCCCAGCCATTTTCGCCGGATCATCTGGGTGAAGAAATCCGGCAGGCGGAGTTCGCTGCGTTCGTCGTGGACGTTGGCGGTCATGTTGTCAACGACGTGGCCGAGGATATCCAATCCAACCAAATCGATGGTGCGGAAGGTTGCGGATTTCGGCCAGCCGACGGCTTGTCCGGTCAGCGCGTCGACCTCTTCGATGCTGAGGTCCAGTTCTTGCATGAGGCGCATGACGTTCAACACGGAAAAAGTGCCGATGCGGTTGGCGATGAAGTTGGGCGTATCTTTGGCGATGACGACACCTTTGCCGAGGCGCGCGTCGCAGAAGTGGGAGACGAGATCGATCAGCGCGCGATCGGCTTCGGGGGTGGGAATGAGTTCGAGCAGGCGCATGTAGCGCGGGGGATTAAAGAAGTGCGTCCCGAACCAGGAGCGGCGGAAATCGTCGGAGAAGCCTTCGGCAATTTTTCCGACCGGCAGGCCGCTGGTGTTGGTGGTGACGATGGTGCTGGGCTTGCGGATGGCTTCGACTTTGCGCAGCAGGGCCCGCTTGAGGTCGAGGTTCTCGACGACGGCTTCGATGATCCAGTTGACTTCGGCGAGCTTCTTCAGATCATCTTCAAAGTTGCCAACGGTGACGAAGCGCGCCAGAGAAGAATCCATGAATGCGGCGGGTTTGGATTTTTTTGCGGCATCGAGACCGGCGGCGGCGATTTTGTTTCTCGCTGGTGCGCCCGCGCCGGAGGGGACATCTGCGGGGACGATATCGAGCAGATAGCTGG
>JBAVUV010000647.1:0-1504 GCA_049696955.1 Candidatus Sulfotelmatobacter sp.
GGGCAAAGAAGCCATGAAGTCAGCGGACTTAATCACGCGCGCTTGCGACAAGAAAATCGTTCTCAAGGAATATCGGGACGGATTTCTCCCGTACAACGGGGCCGCAGTGAAGCATGAGTTCGAAGCAATAAAGGCCGAGGTGGATCCGGATGTTATCTTCACGCACTGGGACGGCGATGCCCACCAGGATCATCGCCTGATTTCTGAGTTCACGTGGAACACGTTCCGGAACCACCTAATCCTAGAATATGAGATCCCTAAGTATGACGGCGACTTGGGGAGGCCAAACGTATTCGTCCCCCTCGACAAAGCTGTGTGCCAGGAAAAAGTGGATCACCTTTTTGCGGCGTTCGCGTCCCAAAGCCCAAAACCGTGGTTCGACCGGGAGACCTTCTTTGGATTAATGAGAATTCGCGGCATGGAATCGAATTCTCGGAGCGGCTATGCTGAAGCGTTCTATTCTCGAAAGATCGTGGTGCAGTAGGGTGGGGTCTTGACGGATCGCTATCCAGCATCTTCAATGGACATCACGGTCATCCTCTGTACCTACAATCGAAGTGAGAGTCTAGCGAAGGCCCTGGCCAGCGTGGCCTTGCTGGAGTTGTCGCCCGGTGTGCGATGGGAAGTCCTGGTTGTTGACAACAATTCACGAGATCAGACGCCCGCAGTGGTTCGAACATTTTCCGGCAAGTACCCCGGACGATTTCGGTATCTCTTCGAGCCTCGGCCTGGCAAATCATTCGCGCTCAATGCAGGAATTTCGGACGCCCAGGGCAGCATCCTGGCATTCCTTGATGACGACGTTGTGGTCGACACGAAGTGGCTTGAAGAGTTGACCGGAACCATGCGGAATGGCGAATGGGCTGGGGCGGGCGGCCGCATAATTCCGGGCTGGAGCAGTCCACCTCCCAAGTGGTTGCCTTGTTTTGACAAACAGGCCCTGGGCCCGCTGGTAGCATTCGATCCCTCTTCAGAAGCCGGTCCCCTCCTGGAACCGCCCTTCGGCACCAATATGGCGTTCCGCAAGACCATGTTCGAGAAGCACGGCGGATTCCGTACCGACCTCGGGCCGCGTCCCGGCAGCGAGATCCGCAGCGAAGACACAGAATTCGGTTCGCGGGTGCTGGCTGCTGGAGAACGTCTGCGCTACGAACCTACGGCGGTGGTTTACCATGAGGTCCCGCAAAATCGGGTTCGCAAGATCTATTTTCTGAGATGGTGGTTCGATAAAGCGCGGGCTGACGTTCGCGAGCTTGGAGTCCCCGAAAACATATGGCGCATCCACGGAGTTCCAGTCGCGGCGCTAAAGCGGGTAATCACCTGGAGCGTGCGCTGGCTTTTGACATTTGAACCGTCGCGCAGATTTTCATGCAAGATCAACGTCTGGATCAATGCCGGTGCGATCGCCGAGTGTTACGGACAAACGCCGATCCGACCGGCGCCCGCTAAGACGGAGTTGACATGAAGTTCTGCGAATCGGGAAAGCTGCAGGCCCGCAGCCATG
>JBAVUV010000648.1:0-3574 GCA_049696955.1 Candidatus Sulfotelmatobacter sp.
GCGCGCATGGCGACTTCGGTCTTGCCATAACCCACATCGCCGCAGAGCAGGCGGTCCATGGGCTGCGTGGACTCCATGTCGCGAATCACGTCTTTGATGGCTTGCGCCTGATCTTCAGTTTCGTTGAATTCGAATGCGTCTTCGAACTCGCGGAACCATTCGTTGGCGGCCGGAAAGGCGTGTCCGACGGCGGTTTTGCGCTCGGCGTAGAGCTTGAGAAGTTCGTCGGCCATGTCTTTCATGGCCTTCTTCACGCGAGCCTTGGTTTTTGACCAGGACTGAGTGCCGAGATGACTCAGGACTGGCTTTGCGCCTTCGGAGGAACGGTATTTCTGAACCAGATCGAGTCGCGTTAACGGGACGTAGAGGCGAGCGCCTTCGGCGAACTCGAGCAGCATGAATTCGGCGGGGCCATCGCCGTGGTTGATTTCTTTCAGGCCTTGATATTGGCCGATACCGTGCTCAACGTGGACGACGTAGTCTCCGACTTGAAGATCGCGGAAGTCGGAGAGGAATGCGGAGACTTTTGATTTCGAGCGCTGAGGGCGCGAGGCGACAGACTCGGATTCATCGAAAAGATCGCGGGAGCCGAAGATCGCGAGATTCGCCTCGGGCAGAAGGACGCCTTCGGGGATGTAGGCGGTGGCTAAGGTGGTGGTGAAGACTTCGCCGGCGAAGTAACTGGTTTCGTCGGCGTAGCTTTCGCCGCCACGAGTGCGGCTTCCAAGCTTGAAGGAGACGTTGTATTCAGTGAAGACGTCTGCCAGACGCTCGACTTCGCCGATGTTGGGGACGGCAAAGAGAACGCGTTTGCCATCGGCGTTGAGTTTCTGGACTTCCTGCAGCATCGTGGGGACCGCGCCGTGGAAGCGAGGCGAGGGTTGGGTTAGGAATGAGACTTCGGAGGCGTCGTCCAGGCTGCGCGTGATGCCGAGGTGTTCGATATCGGCGCCGGGAAGGGTTGATGTTTTCTGCCACCAGTCGTCGGGCGGTAAATAAAGATCCTCGGGGCGGACGAGATTACCGACGCCGCTACGCTCGTGGGCGTCGGCGACACGGGTCCAGAAGCGGTCGAATTCTTCTTTAAGTTGATGGGTTTCATCGAGGAGGGTGGCGGCGCGAGGGAGGAGATCGAAGATGGTTCTGTCGGCTCCGGCGACTGGAGAATAAAATTCCCAGCCGGGAAAAACATTGAGTCCACCGGCGCGGACGGCGGCTTCGACGATCGCTTCCGAGCCTTCGATTCTCTTGCCGCTGAGGCGAGTGTGAATCGCGCCGAGGAGATGCTCGCTGACTGGCGTTTCGGTGAGTGGGAGCAACAAGGCTTCATCAATGGGAGTGGAAGAGCGTTGCGAGGCGGGATCGAACTTACGAATGGAATCGGCTTCGTCGCCGAAGAATTCGATGCGCAGAGGGCGATCGGCTTCGGGGGAGTAGACATCGAGGATGCCGCCGCGAACGGCGTATTGGCCGGGCATTTCGACTACGTCGGTCGAGGCGTAGCCGACTGTATTCAAGTGCGCGAGGAGAGAATCGAGATCGAAGGATTCGCCGCGGCGGATGGTGCGGGCGAGATCAGTGTAATAGTCACTGGAGCGCAAGCGGATAGCGGTTGCGGCGACGGGCGAGACGACGATGGATGCTGCGCCGGTGGCAATTTTCCACAAGGCAGTGGCGCGTTCTTCCTGGAGTTCGGGATGCGGCGAAAGATTTTGGAAAGGAAGAACGTCGCGGGCCGGGAGGGCGACGATGGACTCGGGATCGCAGGCGGAGGTGAGTTCGCAGAAACCGCGAAGGACGGGAAGGAACTCTTCGACGGCGTGGTTGTCTTTGACCACGAAAATGAGCGGGCGTCCGGCGGCGCGCTGGAAAAGGACGAGCAGCAGCGCTTTTGCCGTGGGAGTAAGTCCGGAAACACGAATGCGCCCCGTGCCCTCCTTGAGATGGGAGGCAACACGCGCGAAGGCGGGAAGCTTTTGCACGTCCACGAAGAGTTCGCGGACGAAGGGAAGAAGCATGCTTTTTAATTTTAGCAGGAGAGTGCAGCCAGTGGTTGTGCTCCGCAGATGTGCGGCGAAGCGGGAATCCCATGTCTCGCAAAGGCGGCGAGACATGGGGCACCCCTAGGGAGAAGAGGGCCGGCGAGCTTCGCTCTGCCAGGACAGCCAAGGCGGCTGTCTCCACATAGTTCATCTCAGGTCATCCGCGCAGCAGAGGGCGGGTGAGGCAGGTGGGGCCACCGCTGCCATTGATGCAGAGTTCGCTGCCGGGGAAGGTGCGGAGGTCGAATCCGGCGTGGCGGAGGCGGGAGTTCGTTTTGTGATTTTCTTCGATGGCGAGCAGACGATTGTTGCCCAAGGCGAGAACGTTGCAGGCCAGGGTGTCGCGCTCGGAGGGATCGATTTCGAAAAAGCTGAATCCGCGGGATTTGAGCAGTTCCACAGTTTCTACCGCGAGCCAGGGAAGATCGACGAGGGCAGTGTGATCGTCGAGGAGACTTATCAGCGACATCAGATGAAGGCAGGCGGAGGGTCCGGGGCCGTGGGGGAGTGGCGCGGTGAGAACTTCGATTCCGTTCGGCGAGAGGAGATCGCGCATCTGCTGAATACCGGCAGCGTTCGTGCGGTACCCGAGGCCGATTAATAGAGTTTTCGGGCCGAGCCAAAGGATGTCTCCGGCTTCGGTGGTGGCGGGCGAAGTGATGGAGCCTAGAGTGGGAATTTCCAGCGTCTGACAAAACGCGGCTTGACGCGGGCCTTCGGGGAGACGGTTGGGCTTACCGGGGCGCATTACGATTACGCCGAAGTCGGTGGGAAGGGATGCGTCGTGAGTGTAGACGGCATCTAGGGAGAGATCGGGGGAGGATGGGAGATCGATGATTTCGGCTCCGGCGGTTCGCAACTCGCGGCAGAGAGAGTCATGCTGAGATTGCGCTATCGCGAAATCGGGGGCGTGATGAAAGCCGAGTTCGCGCCAACGAGCTGGATGATCCCAGCCGGTGGCCCGTGGCGAGCATACCAGCACGCGATCGAGAGCACCGACCATCGAATGTCCGTTGAAATGAGTTTTGGTTGCTGTCTGCATGGCGTCTCCGAAACTTGTGAACCTGAGGAAGCTGATAGGAATCTATATGGGCACTATGGCAAAAGCAATGTGGGAAGGCGCGGTACTGGCTGAAAGCGGTGCGACGGTCGAAGTGGAGGGGAATCCCTATTTTCCGCCCGACGCGATTCGTAGGGAGTATTTCAAGCCGAGCGACACGCATACGGTGTGTCCGTGGAAGGGCACGGCGAGTTATTACGATGTGGAAGTGAATGGAAAACGGAATGCGGGAGCGGCGTGGTTTTATCCGGAGCCCAAAGATGCGGCAAAGCAGATTAAAGGGTATGTCGCGTTTTGGAAGGGCGTGAAGGTGGAGAAATAGGTTGTGACGGGGTGGTCTCGATGCGGCACGAAGAGCGTATCGAGCTTCGCTCGAAGGACAGCCGAGGGCGGCTGTCCCCACATGAATCTCTAGAACTCGACGTGGAGGCGGAACAAGGGGACTAGGCCGCGGTATGTGGCGTTCTGGAAG
>JBAVUV010000649.1:0-20823 GCA_049696955.1 Candidatus Sulfotelmatobacter sp.
CAGGCCTTCGTCTTTCATGTCCTGGGCGCCACGTCCCCACAGCCAGCCGTCTTTAATCTCGCCGCTGAAGGGAGGAACCTTCCAGTGGGAGGCATCGCTCGTGACCACATCCATGTGGTTCAGCAGAATGATCGGCCGCTTCGCTTCAGCCGTCGTATGCGGCAACCTTGCCCACAGATCCCCGCGCCCCGGCGTGTACTCGAAAACGTGATTCTCAATCCCTTCCCGATCGAGAATATTCTTGTAGAAAGAGACCGCGCGCATTTCGTGTCCCGGAGGATTCGTGGTGTCGATGCGCAAATATTCCTGCATCCAGGTCAGCGCGAGATCGGAATACTGCTGCAAATGTCCCGCTGGAATACGTGACGAGGCCATCGCCGATGGCCCGCCTGGCGTAGCGGCAGCCGATGCAACTATCCGGTTTACAAAGGCCGGAATCACCAGCCCCGTTGCCAACGCCAACCTCACCAAAATCAACACCTGTCTGCGCGTCATGGCTTTGCTTTTCTCAGCCATGCGCCCGCTTAACCAATTCGAAAGCTGCAAGTCGGCTCCCTCCGTTCTACGCAGTTTTTATATCAGGTTTGCCAAAATTACCGTGCGCAAACCACTGCAGACTACTCCACAGGTGGATAGGCGCGTATAATCTCTTTAGGGTCAAGCGTTTAGCGGTCAAACGCGAAAGTTAGTTTTGGCATCTGACCTGTAGTAGAACAGTTGGCATCGGAAGGCTTGCGGTGCCTAGGGTTTTGCGCTTTTCAGTGTGCGTCGCGTCATCGCATACTGCTGTTTTTAGGGGACGCAATTAGAAATCACGCAACACGCCCGTTTTGGCGTGCTGGAGTGGAGCCCCACAAAAGCTCCCCCAAATTGGAGGAAGTTTTTCTATGAACACTCGTATGCTCGCTACTTTGCCTCTGGCCGCGATGCTTGCATTTCCGGCCATTGCGCAAACTTCGTCTACCCAAGATCAGTCTAATCCCCCGGCAGCATCCCAACCCAGCCAGTCTACTGACAACATGAATGGCACGGGCAAGCAGCCTCTGCAGACGCCGGCTCGAGAAGGCTTCTGGGGACGGGTGAATCCGTTCGCCCGCAAGAGCTATGTAAAGCGGCAGACCGAACCTATTCGCGACCGGGTGAATGAACTCGACGACTTAACTGCCGCCAATAGCCGCGCAATTAAAGATACCGACGCCCGGGCACAAGCTGGGATCAAGCTGGCTTCCGATAAGGCCAATGAGGCCGATCAACACGCGGTCGATGCCGGCAACAAGGCCACGATGGCGCAACAGAGCGCCCAGCAGGCTACTACGCGCATCCAGACGGTGGAAACGGTCGTGGGGAATATTGACCAGTACAAAGCGTCCAACCAGACTGAGATTCGCTTTCGTCCCGGCCAAACTGTATTGAGTAAGAACGCCAAAGACGCTCTGGATGAAATGGCTAACGGCGTGAAGGGTCAGCATGGCTACATTATCGAAGTGCAGGGCTTCTCTTCCGGCAAGGGTCAGACCGCAATCACGAACTCGCAGAAGATGGCCGAGTCGGTCGTTCGCTATATGGTCCTGAACAATGAGGTTCCGGTTTACCGGATTTATCTCGTGGGTATGGGCAATGCGCCTGTGGCCACGGACACCGATGCCAAGACCAAGCACATGAGCGGCGGTCGCGTGGAAATCAGCCTGTTGAAGAATGATCTGGAGCAATTGGCCAGTGGCTCTTCGACTCCTGCCACCACTCCCGACCAGCAACAGCAGCCGAAGTAGTTTGATTTTGGTAAAGGGACCGAGCGCCTCGCTCAAGTCCCTCCCCCAACGAAAAGCCCCTTGCTCACGCCAGGGGCTTTCGTTTTTACGAGAACTCCGGATCATTCCGCCATCCTAACCAATGTGGTGGTAGTGATGGAGCAACAGGTGGGTCACAAAACCGGCAACAAACCAGGCAGCCGCTTCCAGAATTCGCTTAAATCGCTCCGTCATCAGGAAAAGGATACCCCAAGTTCCTATCCTGTGTCAGGGGCGAAGCAACTGCTCAGGAGCGATAGCCTCCTGGATTGATTCCGAGGGCGTTGAGCTTTGACTGAAGCGTGGTGCGTTTCAAACCTAAACGTGCCGCTGCGCCATTGGGTCCGCCGAGTTGGCCGTCGCATTCGCGGAGGGCGCGCAGAATGCGTTCCCGTTCCGTGTCGCGCAGAGTCTCACTTTCCTCGCGGTCAGGTTCCGCATGGAGTTCGCCAAGCGGCACCTGCAACACTGATCCGGGGGTGAGAATCACCGAGCGCTCCACGAAGTTTTCCAGCTCGCGGATATTTCCAGGCCATCCCCACTGCATCAGAGTCTCCATGGTTTTTGCCGGGATGCTCAGGATCGACTTGTTCATCCGGCCAGCGTATTTACGGACGAAGTGTTCGATGAGAAGAGGAATATCCTCGCGCCGCTCGCGCAGCGGAGGTGTGCGCAACGGGAAGACATTCAGACGGTAGTATAGGTCGGTGCGAAACTCACGCCGGTTCACACCCTCCAGCAAGTCGCGATTGGTCGCCGCGATCAGACGGAAATTCACTTTCAGAGTCTGCGTCCCGCCCAGCCGCTCGAATTCCTGATCCTGTAGAACCCGCAGCAGTTTTGGCTGCAGGTCGAGCGAAACTTCTCCGATCTCATCCAGGAAAAGTGTTCCCTTGTCGGCCAACTCGAGACGGCCCAACTTCCTCGCGACCGCGCCAGTGAAGGCCCCTTTTTCATGCCCGAAGAGTTCGCTCTCCAGCAAGCCGGAGGGAATCGCGGCGCAGTTCAGCTTGATGAAGGTGTTCTCTCTGCGCTTGCTCAGGCGGTGGATGGCCCGGGCGATTAATTCTTTGCCAGTACCGGTTTCGCCCAGTAGAAGCACGGTGGCGTCGCTGGGCGCAACCTTCGCAACTTTTTCCATCACATCTTTTAAGGCAGTGCTGCGACCGATGATTTCTCCAAATCCCAGTTCTGTGTCAATCGCTTGTTCCAGATAAAGTTTTTCTTCGGACAATTTCTCCTTAGCCAGCCGAAGTTCCTCGGTTACCAACTGCAGTTGAGCAACGTTCTCCCGCAGGGCCTGCTCGGCCTTCTGTCGCGATTCATCCAACTTCGCCTTCTCAGTGACATCCCGTTGGATGCCCCAAGTCCGTACCAACATCCCGTTTTCCACGGTACCGATCAGGCTGTTGAGAAAGACTTTGGGATTGCCATGAACGTCGATCTCGTGTGACTCCCGATCTAGCACCCGGAATCCTGAACGGATGTAATGGCGGGTCAGCTCGATATTGTGAGGGTCTTCGGGAGGGAGCATTTCCGTCAGGCGTTTTCCCTGCAACTCCTTTGCGGAGTTCACGCCGTACATCGCCGCCATGGCGTCATTGCACTCCACGAGATAGGAGTCGTAAAGGATGTGATGGATCAACTCATCCTCCGGCAGGCCAATTGAGATCGGCTTGTCCATGTCCTGGCGGAAGATGCCCTCCGAACTCTGCGCGACGAACATGCGGTAATTTTCTTCACGGTGCCGCAAGGCCTGCTCCGAACGCTTGGGTTCCGTAACATCCTGTAAAACGGCTGCAATTCTGTCCACCCCATTCAGACCTTCAATCGGGAAGTACGTTGCGGACAAATTTCTCTCGCCCAGCCCCGGAGACGTGTACTTCATATCGTAGGCGACCACCTTGCCCGTAAAACATTCATCCATTTTTTGTTTGACCAGCGATTCGAAAACCTCACGGTCCACAAGTTCGTCGACGCGCCGGCCAATGACTTCTTCTTTCCTCCTTCCCCGGTACTTCAAGTACGCGCGATTGGCAATCACGTACCGGTAATCGCGATCCACGACTACGATCATCTCTTCCAGTCCCTCGATCACTCTTTCGTACTCCCGGAGTCTTTCATCCGCCTGCTTTCTTTCCGTGATGTCCCGCACAATACATGCGATTCGATCGACTCCGGCAGGTCCCTCGATAGGCTCGTACGACACAAGTATGTCTCTCTCGCCCAGCTTGGGGAAGGGATACCTAATCTCGTACTGAACCATCCTGCCCTGAAAACATTCTTCCACTTTCTGCTGGACAAGCCGAATTGTCTTTTCAGACGCCCCATCCGCAATAAGCTGCTCTTCGAATGCGCGTCCGATGAGCTGTTCTTTCTCTAGACCCCGGTAATTCAGCGCAGCACGATTCGCAATTACGTAACGGTAATCGCGATCCAGTACGACAATCATCTCTTCCAGGCCTTCCACCACTCTCTCGTATTCGCGCAGCTTTTCCGCAGCCTGGTTGCGTTCGGTAAGATCACGGGCCACCGCGACGATATAGTCGCGATCCATATGGACCCATCTCATGCTTACTTCCACCGGAAAAATCGATCCGTCCTTTCTTCGGTGCAGGCCTTCGAGCACGAAGCATCCGGATTTCTGTAAGTTTTCCCTGATCTTCCCTACCGAGATGGGGGAAATTGCGGGATGAATATCGTGGACTCTCAGGGTTAGCATCTCTTCGCGGCTGTAGCCGAGCGCCGAGCAGGCTTTTTCACTGACATCGAGAAAGCGAAGAGTTTCCGGATCCACAACTTCAATCGCATCGTTGCTCTGATCCACCAGAGTCCGGAAGAGTTTCAGCTCCCCGATAGTCCTCTCGTTGTTGCGCACTTCTCGAAGCAACCCCTCGCCAGCTTCGCGCAGCAGTTTCTCGGTGCGCAGTTGCTCGGTGACGTCGTGGGCAATGCCGCGCACGATCCGCCGCCCTTCTGCGCCTTCAATCCTCAGCGTGTTGTAGTACTGCCAGATCCGCCTCTCGCCGGAGCGCGTCATTAAGGCCAGGAGGCCCCGAGCCTCTCCCTTGCTTTCAATCTCGCTGAGATAGGAATCGAACTGGGAGCGGAACTCCGGGGGAATGAGTTCCGGCATGGGAATTCTCAGAAGCTCTTCTACGCTGTAGCCCAATAAGCGAGCAGGCGCGGGGTTGACCAGCAGAAGACGCCCTTCCAGATCGTGGACGCACAGCAGATCGTGACTGTGTTCCACTAAATCCTGGTACCATTCTTGCTTTTCCTGCAAGCGCCGCACTCGGCACAACTCGGCCGGCTTGGCTTCAAGAACCTGGCGTTGCTCGCGCCCAGGGTGCAAATCCATGGCTACTCCCTGCGGGCTAGGTAGATTCATTAAGCTGCGCGGATTCTGCTCCTGCGATGTTTCGCCGGTAGAGGAACCCACACCCAGGGGTGTGTGAGACTACCTAAGTCCGATCGCCGCGAAGTGTACCAGAACATAGCTCCGTACGCTAGCGAACATACGTATGTCAGATTCGAACTGATGAGTTTGTCCCAGATCGGCACTGTCGTTGGGCCGCATCTCTCGTCCTCGCGCGCCACCCGCCAACCAGTTTTGACCCCGTATCCATCTCCCGGCTAAACTCACTTCTCAGTGGGGTTTCCATGAATCGTGTCGTATGGTTGTTGCTTGTTTCATCTCTCTTCTTATCCACCGCCTTCGCTGTCGGGCCACCGGCGGATGACGATCACGGCCATCCTCACCACGAGGATTTGACTACTACGCAGTTAGGCACTGTCGTTTTTCCAGTATCCTGCGCACCCACCGTGCAGAAACCCTTTCAGCGCGGCGTGGCCCTGCTCCATTCCTTCTGGTACGAAGAAGCAGAAAAGGAATTCACACAAATCGCCGTCGATGATCCTGGTTGCGCCATGGCACACTGGGGTATTGCCATGAGCTTCTGGCACCAGCTCTGGAATAAACCAGACGCCAAGGTAATCCAGCGAGGTCTCGACGAAGTTCACGAGGCGAAGACCACCGACGGACCCATTACCGCGCGCGAGAAGGCATATATCGCCGCTATCGCAGCTTTTTACAGTGACTCTAAGAAAGCGAATCATGAAGCCCGCGCCAAGGCCTACTCCGACGCGATGAAGAAGGTCTACCAGACCTATCCTGACGATCACGAAGCTGCGGTCTTCTGTGCGCTATCGCTGCTCGCTTCCGAACCGGAGGGCGACGCGACTTTTGCGAATCGCCGGCAAGCGGCTGCGATCCTGGAAAAGTTGTTTGCCACCGAGCCCGACCATCCCGGCGTGGCCCACTACCTGATCCACGCCTACGACAAGCCGCAACTGGCGCAACTGGGATTGCCCGCCGCGCGCCGCTACGCGCAAGTTGCACCTGCCGCTCCGCACGCCCTGCACATGCCTTCGCACATCTTTGCCCGCGTGGGCCTCTGGCAAGATGACATCAACTCCAACCTAGCCTCGATCGCGGCCACGCGTAAAACCGCTGCCATGCACATGGGTGGCGAAGGCCATCAGTTCCACGCCATGGATTTCCTCTTCTACGCCTACATGCAAAGCGGTCGAGACGCCGATGCGCGCGCGCTGATCGATGAGATCCGCGCCATGCCCAATAAGAAAGACGATATGTACGGCCAGGGATACGATCCCCACCAAGCCGCGCTCGCTCACTTGACCGCCCTATATCCCATCGAGATGCGCGATTGGGCCGGCGCGGCTGCCCTCGCTCCTACTGCGGTCGCGGGAACGGCCGAAGAGTCGACGATTTACTGGGCGCGCGCTATCGGCTCAGCGCATCTTCGCAAGCCGGAGGAGGTCCGCAAAGATCTTGCCGCAATTGAAAGCCTTCATCAGAAGTTGGTAATCGAGAAATCAGACTTCGCCGACGGAGTGGAAGACGATCGTAAAGAAGCCCAAGCCTGGCTCGCCTTCGCGGAAGGAAAGGATGACGATGCCGTCGAGACCATGCGTCCGATCGCCGATAAAGAAGATTCGCTCGGCGACGAACCGGAAGGCATCCCAGCCCGTGAGATGATCGCCGACATGCTGATGGAAGCGAAGCGTCCGCAACAGGCGCTGGTCGAATATCAAACCGACCTCAAACTGAATCCCAATCGCTTCGATGGCCTCTACGGCGCCGCCCGCGCCGCCGAAGCCGCCGGCAAACAGAACGACGCCACCGAATACTACGCGCTGCTGCTCAAGGTTTGCGACGGATCGAACTCTAACCGCCCCGAGTTAAGCCACGCAAGAAAACTAGTAGCGCAGAAATAGGCGAATGAAGACCTATCGCGAATTCCACGACGGTTTCTTCGAGGGGTTATGGATCGACGGCAAGCGTGTCCACGTTTTCCTCGCTACGACTGACATGGAACGCTTCACCATAGTTGCAGATGGGGTCGCGGGACTGAACGTAGAAGGCCTCCAGAAGGGCAACATTATTCTTGATATCGTAGCGAAAACGCACGGGGAATGGAGTGATCAGGATGTGGCGACTCTACCCGAGCTGCGTATGATCGATAGCAGCAAACCGAACGTGCCACTGGCGCGAGCGCGTCAGCATGAATTAATGGTTTTGGAAATCAATCCCTCTTATGGGGGATCGTGTCTCATGCTGGCGAAATCTTTCAACCTGCTCTGCCGAAAGGAATGGCTAGAGCGAAATCTTCTCGCGTCTCGGTAATCCCCCACTGGCCGCTTAACTGCGAAAAAGCATCATCCTGACGATCAGCGCCGCCATCATACCCAACGCTCCCATCAAAGCGTTGTACTCGCGATGCTTCAGATACAACTCCCAGGAAAATCCTGCGGGAGACTCACTGGAAGTGTTTGGCACGCGAATGAGACGAGGCACCATCCTCGGCACCCGCCGTGAGTACTCCTCGAACTCAGGGAAGGTCTTGCGCAAAAACTTCTCCTCATCCCGAATAACAGGAACATAGATCGCAACGAACATCGCGAAGAGTACAACCCCCACCCACCAACTCCGTGCCGCCACCGCAAATCCCACCCCCATGAGCAGCGAGCCGAGATAAAGCGGGTTCCGCGTGTGAGCATAGGGGCCGGACGTCGCCAGCGCTTCGTTTTTGCGCACATGTCCCGAAGCCAGCGCGCGAATGAAAAGCCCCGGCACAACCACAATCGTCCCGAATGCCATCGACTGCCAAGTAGGCCGCGCCAACCAGAAATAAACCACCGCAAAAAGAAATCCCAGCGGCACCCGAATCCGCCGCGCGATTTTTGACCACTCAGCCATGCAATGATTCCGCGCTTTGCTTTTGAAAGGGCGCGGCTTCAGTCGCGCCGTAAATGGCATAAAAGGAACTCGGGCTTTAGCCCCTGAGGTCGCCCCTCAGTAAGTTGTTCGCCGCCGCTACTACTTCATTACTGCCAATCACCAACATCCCCTCATCCGCCCCCGCCCGTCGCGCATGCGACGTAATGCTCTGCGGGCTCCGCAACACAATGCTGCGCGTTCCATAAGGCCCGTTCCGCGTGGGATCTGTAGGTCCGTAAATTGCGACCACCGAAACTCGCAATGCCGCCGCCAAATGCAGCGGCCCTGTGTCCCCACCAATAAACAGCCGCGCGCGCCGCGTCAACGCAATCAATTCTGAAATAGTGCACCTCATCGCCTGAGCTACTCCACCGCTTGCAGCTTCGACAACCCGAGCCATTTCCTCTTCACCCGGACCATAATTGATAATCGAACGTATGCCGAGATTTGCTAGCTCGCCTGCCACTTCTCCGTAGCGCTCCGCAGGCCAACGCTTCGCACCCCATCCCGCGCCGGGATTCAAAATGACGAAGTCGCCGATTCCGTACTGCGCTAATCGCTCGTCGACTCTAGCTTCCGCCCGCGCATCGCGAGGAAAAGCAGAAGAAATATCGGTCGGCGCAAATTGCGTCGGAGGCTCAACCAGCGCCTCGGCGACTGAAAGATTTTGTTCGATCACATGCCGCCTGCGCGCGACTACCTTCCGGGTGTACCACAAACTCGCCGGGGACTCTCGCGGCTCAGCAGCACCGAATACCACGCGCGCTCCCGACAACCTCGCCAGTACGGCCGACCGCACAGCCCCTTGCAAATCCACGGCAGCGTCGTAGCGCGCCCCCCGCACATCGTTCCAAACCGTGGCGACGCGCTGCAGAGTCGAAATCGAGAGCAAAGATTTTCGCCAGGCTTTGAGGTTTAGAGTGTGGACTTCATCCACCAGTGGCCGCAGCGCAGACCGCGCACCACGCCGCAGAGATCCCGGCGCGCACAAGAGCTCGGCCCAGCGCTCCTCAATCAGCCAGCCGATGTGAGCCTGCGGGAAAGCTTGCCGCAAAAACACCGCTGCGGGCAGCGTGTGGATTACGTCTCCCATCGCACTCAGACGCACCACCAACAGCCGCTCGACTTTTTTCTCCGGAACAATCTCGCTCATTTTCGATTCGCTCCGGAAGGATTTCAAGGTAGGCGATTCGATACCCGCAGACTCGAAACTCACGTCTGCCCCGTACCGATCCGCGTGCGGATGATCTCGCTGGTGGAATGGTCTTTAGGGTCACCAACAATCGCCACCCGGCCGCCACATTCCGCCACTGCATCGCGCTCCGGAACAGAATCCACCGTGTAGTCCGTGCCTTTTGCCTGAATATCGGGACGAATTTCGCGAATCAAAGCACGCACGTCGAGTTCAGAAAAGATGACAACCGCGTCTACATCGGCCAGTGCCGCAACAATTTCAGCACGCTCCTCCGCGGGCATCACCGGACGTCCCTCGCCCTTTAGAACGCGCACTGATTCATCGGAGTTAATAGCAACCACGAGTTTGCCACCCAATCCCTTTGCGCCACGTAAATATCGCACGTGGCCCACATGCAATAAATCGAAATTGCCATTGGCCAGAACGATGCGCTCGCCCGCGTGCCGCCACTGCTCGACGCGCTCGCGCAGTTCAACCCGACCGAAAACTTTGCTCTCTCGCATGTTCGTCTGGTTCACAAGTCTTTTGCCGAATCAGTGAGGCCGGGTCGAAGGCGGCGCCTGTTCAATCGCGCGCAGTAACTCTTCCCGCGAAACCGTTGCCGTGCCCCGCTTCATCACCACAATTCCGCCCGCGTAGTTGGCCAGTTGCGCCGCTTCTTCAGTGCTGGCTCCAGCCGCCAGCGCCGCACTGAACGCCGCAATCACCGTGTCGCCGGCTCCGGTCACATCCGCCACCTGGTCGGAGCCGAAAATCGGAATATTCACCGGCGCATGTTTCTGATCGAATGCCACCATGCCGTCGCGTCCGCGCGTAATCAGCAGCGACTGCAGCTGCATTCTTTCCATAATTATTTTTCCCGATTGCGCCAGTTTCTCCCAATCCTGGCCAATATGAATCCCCCGCGCCGCTTCCACTTCGGGCTCATTCGGGGTAGCAGCGGTCGCACCCGAGTACTCCAGCAATCGGTACCGCGAATCGAGAATCAAGGGCACCAGAACAACTCTTCTGCGTCCAGATTGCCGAAGCGCGTTTACGATTGCGGGGCTCGCCGATCCATATCCATAGTCGGAAACCAACAGCGCGTCGGACGCCCGCAGATATTCCCGTGCCGCCAGAAACAACTCGCGAGTCAGGTGTCGATTGGGAGCGTTCTCAGGTTCGCGATCTACGCGCACCACCTGCTGGCGGGTATTGTGCGTCATGCCGGCAAGAATGCGCGTCTTCGTGACAGTCGTGTAACTCTTATCTTTCAGCACGCCGCTGGTCGGAATACGTTTGTGACGAAAAAACTTTGTCAGCAGTCGTCCCGGTTCATCGTCACCAATCGCACCCACCGGCAACACGTTCACTCCCAGATCCGCTAGATTATTGACCGCATTGGCTCCGCCTCCAGGCACTACGGTTCGTTCGCGATGCTTCAGGATGAGCACCGGAGCCTCGCGCGACACCCGCGAGATTTCCCCGTATACAAATTCGTCGGCCACCAAATCTCCCAGCACCGTAATAGTTACTTTGGGGAATGCTTCGATAATCTTCTGTAGCCGATCCACTTCTTTTAAATGTTTTGTCATCAGATTCGGAGCAGTGCGCTGCCGATTGCCGTCAAGGCATTTTCTCACGAGCGGCTGCGACGCTCCCCGATCACGCGCAGCATGGTATCCACAGCGTTAGCGGCGTCGGCAAGCTCCATCTTGACTGGGACGACAGCCAGCGGCGTCAGCGCACCGAGATATCCACCCAGATTGACCGCATCTTTTTCGGTGGTAACAAAGCCGCCAGCTTCGCTGCGTTTCGCAAGTTCCAGCAAGTCGCGAATGTCTTTTTCGACATAAGCGTGGTGATCGCGGAAGAATGCCTCCGCCGCAGGATCAACGTTGGCCGCTCGCAACTGCAGCAGAAAACTCTGTGGCCGCGCAATCCCGCAGAAGACCACGGGCCTGACGGGGATATTCTGCGCAACAATTCCTCGCCTCACGCGCCAGACTATCTTGCCCTCTAACGGGAAGGATTCCGCCGCGGCGCCACTTGCCAACGCAACTGCATCCGCTCGCCGTAACGCACGTAAAGGCTCCCGCAGCCTTCCCGCGGGGAGCAGACGGTCGCGCGCATCCTCCGGCGTCACCAGCACGATGTCAAAATCGCGAGCCAGCCCGCGGTGTTGAAAACCGTCATCCAGCAAATGAATCTGCGGACCGAATTTCTCTTCAGCGAACTGCCCTGCCTCATGCCGATCTTCCCCCACAACCACCGGCACTCGGAGTCGCCGCGCGATCAGCAACGGCTCATCGCCGAAATCGCGCGGCAAACCGCCGGGATCAACCAGGAGTACGCCGCGACTCTTGCGCCCATATCCGCGCGAGAGCACATCGAAACGAATCTCGCGCGCCTTCAACAATTCTCCGAGCAAAATTACAAAAGGAGTCTTCCCCGACCCTCCAGCCGAAAGATTCCCCACGCTTATGACCGGTCCCTGCAGAGCGGGCGCGCGCAGCCAGCGCCGGTCGTATAGCGCATTGCGTGCAGCAACCACACCGCCGTATACCGTCGACAGGGGATTCCAGTTCATGGCTGCGCCAGCAGTTGTTGCAACTCGCCCACTGTGCGCCTCGTTGCCCCAATCTGCGAGCGCATGGTTTCAGCGGCACGCAGCCCCAAAGCGCTTCGCTCTGCATCGTTCGCAAGCAATTCCAGAAGTACAAGCGGCAACTCGGCTGGGCCGACGATCCGCACCGCGTCCCAGCTCTGAAACAAGCTCACGATGTCGCGGAAATTTTCCGTGTGATTGCCGACCACGATGGCTACTCCATACTGCGCCGGCTCAATAATGTTGTGTCCCCCGCGCGGCACCAGACTTCCGCCGACAAATGCGATATCGGCAAGCGCATAGAGCGCAGCCAACTCCCCGATTGTATCCAGCAGCAAAACCCCGCCATTCAGAGGTTCGCCGTTCCACACAGATCGCGGCCGGAAGCGAATCGACATTTGCTGGAGCAGCGCCGCGACGGCAGGGAATCGCTGGGGATGCCGCGGCGCAAGAATCATCACCGCTTGCGGATACTGCACCAGCACATTCTCAAATGCTTTCAGCAGCAGCGATTCTTCTCCCTCCACCGTGCTTCCGCATACCAGCACCGGGCCGGCAGCGCTGGTTTTGATCGACACCCGCAAGCTCTCGACAATCGCAGGCGGAGCCGGCGTGGGAATATCGAACTTCAAATTCCCGCTAACCCGCATTCGATCCGGCGGGGCGCCGATATCCTGCAGCCGAGCGGCATCCTCAGGAGTCTGAGCAAGAAAAAGATCGACATTCGCCAGCAGCCCTTGCATCAACCCGCGGAATCGCCGGTAACGCGGCCACGAGCGGTCCGAGATACGGGCATTCACGACTGCAATCTTCGCTCCGCTGGCATGCGCTAGTCGTATGAAGTTCGGCCAGAACTCGGTTTCGGCAATTACGACGATTTGCGGCCGCAGCGCCTTCAAGTAGGGACGAATCGCGAATACGAAATCCATGGGGAAATAAAACACGCTGGCTTCGCCAAATCGGTTACGCGCCAGCGCCTGCCCCGTGTCTGTAGTGGTGGAAACCACGATTCTATAGCGCGAGCCGCGCCGAAGTTCCTCCACTAACCCTGCAACCGCGAGCACTTCGCCCACCGAAACTGCATGCACCCAAATCACACGCTGGTTTGCTGCCGGTAGCTGAAGCCGTGCAGGTACTTGTCCCAGCCTTTCCGCAAAGCCCTTGCGGTACTTCCCGTGGCGCACCATCTGGAAGAGCCAATATGGCAGGCTGGCCAACATCCCCAAGCCCAGCGTCACGCTGTAGAGAAAGCTGTAAAGAGAAGAGGTCAAGTCCAGCCATTCTAAACAAAGATCTACCCTGTGTACTCTGTGCGCTCTGTGTTTAAGAATTTAAGCAGACCATCTCCGAGTGAGCCGCAAACAGATGTCTATCCTTCTATAATCGGAAACATGCAGTTAATACTGAAGAGGCGGATTGTCCGTATTATTATCTTTTCCCTCGCAGTCGTATCACTCGCGGACCAACTCTCCGCCAAAGATTTCGTCAAACCCACAGCCCACCCCGCCAAAACCTATCCCGCCCACGACGATCACACCGCCGACAAAGTAGCCATCGCGGCCGATCCCTACGACACTCCAGAGAAGGCGAAAATATTTTCGATAAACTTTCATGAACACGGATTACTTCCCATCTTCTTCATCGTCACCAACGATGGGGACCAACCCATCTCCATCGGCAACATGCAGGCCACGCTCACTACTGCCAATCGCTCCAAACTCACGCCCATTGCGCCTGAAGACATCTTCCGCCGCCTTTCGAATCCTCACGAATCCAATCCCATCCCAGTTCCCATCCCGCAGAAAAAAGTGAAAGGGGGACTCAGCCAAAAAGAACGAGACGAAATTGAAACTTCTCAATTCGTCGCCAAAGCCGTCGAACCCCACACCACGCAATCAGGATTTCTGTTCTTTGACGTGGAAGACGTTAACGCGCCATTGGAAGGCTCACGCCTCTTCGTCACGGGGGTCAACGACGCCAAGGGTACGGAGTTGATGTACTTCGAGATTCCGTTGGGGCAGTAAAGTAATCTCCCGCGAAGCTCTTCTTTGCGAACCCAGCGGCACGCTTTCCGGGTTCTCCTCTCTGATTTCTCTCGCGCGATTTCACGAAGCGAAGCAATAAACCGGGAACGTATAATCACGATGTATGTCGACCACCGCACAGACGTCCGTCGCTGCTGGCACAAGCTATGAGCCGGTCATCGGCCTTGAAGTACACGTCCAGCTTCTGACGGCCTCGAAGATTTTCTGCTCCTGCTCCACGCGCTTCGGCGCTCCGCCCAACACGAATGTTTGCCCCGTATGCCTGGGGATGCCGGGAGCACTGCCGGTCCTGAACCGTAAGGCGGTCGAATTCGCCACGCTGGCCGCGATCGCCTTGAACTGTAAGCTCAATGAGACTTCGATTTTTGCCCGAAAGAATTACTTCTATCCCGACCTGCCCAAGGGCTACCAGATTTCGCAATACGACAGGCCGTTGGCCGAGCACGGATACATAGAAGTGACCGGCAGCGAAGGCAAGAAAAAAATCGGCATTACCCGCGTCCATCTCGAAGAAGATGCCGGCAAGAGCCTGCACGAAGGCTTTTCCGACGCCTCCGCGAAAACCGCCATCGACCTTAACCGCACCGGCGTGCCGCTGATCGAAATCGTCAGCGAACCTGACATCGCCACTCCCGATGAGGCTTACGAATATCTGACGCGGTTGAAGGAGATCATCCTCTACACCGGGGTCAGCGACTGCAACATGGAGGAGGGCTCGCTGCGCTGCGACGCTAACGTCAGCATCCGCCCGCGCGGCCAGAAGAAATTAGGTACGAAGGCTGAAATCAAGAATGTGAACTCGTTTCGATTCATTCGCGAGGCGCTCGTCTACGAGATCGCCCGCCAGATCGAAGTAGTTCAATCCGGCGGCACGGTAACGCAGGAAACCCGCCTCTACAATGCGCACGAAGGCAAAACTTACAGCATGCGCTCGAAAGAGCAGGCGCACGATTACCGTTATTTCCCCGAGCCCGACCTGCTACCACTGGTTGTCGACAAGAAATGGGAAGCTGAGATCACCAGGGCCCTTCCCGAGCTTCCCGATGGGCGCCGCGCGCGGCTGGTAAAGGAATACGGCATCACCGAATACGATGCCCAGGTGCTGACGGCTTCGAAGTCTCTCGTCGATCAGTTTGAAGCGGCAGCCAAAGCGGCGAAGAATCCCAAACGCGTAGCGAATCTGGTCCAAGGCGAATTGATGGGGCGTCTCAAAGCGAAAGGCCTCGAGATCGAGCGGTCGCCAATAACGATGAAAGGCGTGGCCGCATCCGCCGATCTGGTGGAAAGCGGCGCGATCTCCGGAAAAATGCTCAAAGATCTCTACGACCTCAGCTTCGACCGCAACCAGGATTTTCCCGAAGTTTATGAACAGGAGGGACGCCCGCAACAGTCCACAGACACCTCCGCCCTGGAAAAGATCATCGACGAAATCCTTGCCGCAACTCCTAAACAGCTGGAACAATACCGCGCCGGAAAAAAGACCATGCTAGGATTCTTCGTCGGCCAGGTGATGAAAGCCTCGAAGGGGCAGGCCAATCCGCAGTTGGTGAATGAGTTGCTCACTAAGAAGCTGGAGTGAACTTCGAAGCGAGGTGACCGAAGTACTAAGCGGCAGACATGACTTCCGCAATCTGATTCCCGGCCTCAGCGGACGTTACCATGATGTTGGGCCTGTCCGTCCAGGGCTGACCGTTCGCGAGAGATTCCATGAAAATCAAGCTGGACCGCATCATCAGTATTGCGACACTCGTGGCATCGCTCGGGGCTGTTGTTCTGGTATTGAAAAAACCGGCGCCAGTCGCTCAACACCAGACTCCGTCGGCAATCGCCGCCAATGCTCAGTCGTTTGGGCAAAAGATGGAACACTTCGAGCAGGCGGTGCAGCAAGCTCCGCCAGCCGCGAGCGGAAATTACCAAACTTCGTCATCCCCGAATCCAGCCACAATCTCTTCCGACCCGCAACCGAAAGCGGAAGTCCACCTCAACTCTGATGAAGTAGGAGCCGCGCTGGCTCAAGCTGTGGGAGCCGCTGGAACCGGGGCTGCAGGTGGTGCGGAGCTTACGCCGGATTCGAATCTCGGCGGTGGACAGCCCAACATCAAAGATCAGCAAGTCAGTTTCGATGGCGACACGGTTCACGGGCAATTTCTAACGGAGATTGCCGGAAAAGACGTGTGGGTAACCGTGTCGGGGCATCTTTCCTCGAAAGATGGATATGCCACGTTCGAGCCGACAGAATTTAAGGTGGGTGATCTGAACGTGCCGGTTTCGCTGGTGAATCCCGCATTGCAAAAGAAACTCGCGGAACAGCGCGATCGGATGAAACTTCCGGACAATGTAGGTGGTTTGAAGGTGGAGAACGGCGAACTGGTAATGCAACAGAAATAGCTCACACATTGTTTAAATCGGCCGAACTCGATTCTCCTCCGCGACTTTTCCGTACCATCGTCCCGATTCCTTGATGGTGCGCTTCTGCGTTTTAAAATCCACGTAGGCCAGGCCAAAGCGCTGGCTGAAACCTTCCGCCCACTCAAAGTTATCCATCAGACTCCAGGCATGGTAGCCGCGGACGTCCGCACCATCGGCCATGGCCTGCGCAAGTGCCTGCAAATACTGCCGGTGATACTCGATGCGGCGCGGGTCACGAATCATGCCATGCGCGTCCGGACCATCGTTGTAAGAACACCCGCTCTCGGTAATCTCAATCACGGGCCGGTTGTAGTCGCGGGTGATGCGTGTGACCATGTCATAAAGCGCCTGTGGCCAGACTTCCCATCCCATGTCGGTCTTCGGACCCTCCTCGCCTCCGGCCATCTTTACCGGAAACAGCCATTGCTGCGCGTGGCTCAGCCGCTCGATCGCGCTGGGTGCAGAGGCGATCGTGCGGTAGTAAAGATTGATGCCGATAAAATCGAGAGGCGCCTTCATCTTTTCCAGATCGCCCGACTGGATGCCCATGACGGTCTCCGGAAGAAAAGCGAGTGCATCCGGATAGCGACCTTTGAGTGCTGGATCGAGGAACCAGACATTCACAATCGCGTGGGCGCGTTCGGCTGCCAACTTATCCTCTTCGGAATTTGTCGCGGGCTCGCACGGCGACATGCTGAATGCGGTTCCCACGCGCGCCGTCGGACGAACTGCCTTTAAAGCTCGAAAGCCCTCGCCCTGCGCCAGGTTCACCGTATGCGACGCGCGCAGAAAGTCGACCAGGCTCTTGCGTCCCGGAGCGTGCGTGCCTTCGAGATACCCCAGATCGACAAATGCGGAAGGTTCGTTGAGGAGCATCCAATCGGACACACGGTCGCCCAAGGATCGCGAGACCAGTGCCACGTAATCAGCAAAGCGTGATGCGGTGTCACGATTTGGCCAGCCCCCGGCATCTTCCAAAGCCTGCGGCAAGTCCCAGTGATAGAGCGTGACGAGAGGGCGAATTCTCGCTTCCAGAAGGGCATCCACGAGGCGGCTGTAATAATCGATGCCTTTGGAATTCGCCGGGCCCGACCCAGAGCTTTGAATACGCGGCCATGAAATGGAGAACCGGTAACCGTTTAAATTCATCGCTCGCATGAGCGCGATGTCTTCGCGCCAGCGATGATAGGAATCGCAAGCCGAGTCTCCCGTGTCGCCGTTCTTGATTTTGTTTGGAGTATGCGCGAAGCGGTCCCAGATCGATTCCCCTTTGCCGTCGTCCCTCCATGCACCTTCGATCTGATACGCAGCGGTAGCCGTGCCCCAGAAAAAATTCTTAGGGAATGGAGCCTCGGAAGAACCACCAAACTGCGTGCGGCGAGGACCGGCCAGCGGCGAGGAGTTCGAGGTGTGCGCCGCATTTGACGGTACGCTGCACGCCGAGAAAACCCCGCATGGCAGCGCGGCCGCTACCGCTGCGGCAAGAACCGATTGCGAAAATTCCCGGCGGGTCTGGGGCAAGGTAACGCAGGCTCCTCAGGAAATAACAGGACTACCGTCGATTAGTGAATGTTTGATCAATTACCGGTCTTGTGCCCCGTCAGCAAGTTGCACAAAGTCTCCAGGAGAATATCTTCGGTGACGAATTCTCCGGAGTATTTTCATCCACGGGTAGAGCGACTTCGCATCCGTGAGCACTTGCGCAATCACGTGCTCCGCGTCATTAATGATGCCATTGATGCTGTCAGAATGCACCATTGGGCTCATGATAGTTGTCGTTTTCATTTTGCCGTGGCTAGCCATTCTACCGCAGGGGGCTGGCCCATTCTCGCCAAGAATCAGCGCCAGCCGCGCAGTAGTTTGTCGAGCACGTCGGCGCCGGCGGCAAGTTGAGACAATTCGGTCGTAGTGAATGTCGCAAGATGGTCCGCGAGATATTGAATCCGTCTTTGGCGCCCCTGCTGCAGAAGTCGCACGCCTGTGGCCGTAGCCCGAATATGCCTGCGGCGCGCGTCGTTGGGATCGGCGGTAATCTCAATAAGACGGGTGCGCCTGAGCCCGGCGACGATACGGCTCATGGTGGGCGGTTTCACCTGTTCCGCCGCCGCGAGTTCCCCAAATGTTTTCGATCCCGAAAAGACCAGGACCGAGAGAGCTGAGAGTTGGGCGGGCCCGATGCCGGAGGCTTCGTCCTGCTTGCGCACGCGGCGCAGTAGATGGATCGCACCGGAATGAAGCCGGTCGGCGACTGCGATAGTTTCCCGGCGCGAAGCGATTTTCTTATCCTTGACTTTCTTCATCGAATATAGTTAGCTATGCTAACTAATATGACCAGGGAGGTCAAATATGAGCGCAGCTGCAAGCGGAACTGGGATCGGAGTCACTCGCATTGGCCAGATCGCCATTAACGCGAAAGATGTAGAACGCGCGGCGGCGTTCTATGAGAATGTTTTGGGACTTAAGCTGCTTTTCAAGGCCCCACCCGGACTTGCATTCTTCGACTGCGGAGGCGTGCGGCTCATGCTAGATCGAGCGGAAAAGCCCGAATTCGATCATCCCAGCTCAGTTTTATATTTTGCCGTGCCCGATATTCAATCCGCCTATGGCAAGCTAAAAGAAAGCGGAGCGCACTTCGAGGACGAGCCGCACTTGATCGCGAAAATGCCGACCCACGATCTATGGATGACGTTCTTCCGCGACTCGGAAGGAAATCTCTTGGCGCTGATGAGTGAAGTTGCAAGATGAACCAGCAAGCTACTTTCGTGCGCAGCGGTCGCAGCGATTTCGATTGCCAACTCTCTATCGGCAATTGAGAATGAGCGCGACGGGCAACTCCTTGAGGCAAACGCCGCCATCTCTCTCAGCGTCGGGTTTTGGCAATCCATGGTTTGCGCTGTGCGTGGCCTTCGGATTGCATATCATTGACGAAGCCACTACCGGGTTTCTTGCCGTCTATAACCCCACCGTCATCATTCTACGCGCACGCTGGGAGTGGTTTCCCCTGCCTATGTATGACTTTCGCGGTTGGCTGAGTGGCCTGATCGTGGCCTGGACGTTGCTGATCTGCCTGACTCCGGTGGCAGCTCGGGGGATGAGGGGATTGCGGCCGCTGGCCTGGATTTTTGCAATGGTGATGTTTCTAAATGGCGTGGGACACACGCTGTTCTCGATTCTGGGACGCACCGTATCACCCGTGACATTTCCGCGCCCGGCGCCGGGATTCTATTCTTCCCCACTCTTGTTCGCGGCTTCTCTGTGGCTGATGATACGACTTCGGCGTACTGCGTGCGTGGATTTCCAGTTGCCAACCAGCGACTAGCTGGCTTTGCGGACTAAGGCCTCTCTGCATCCTACACAAAAACGCTAAGCGATCTTCCGCTTTGGTATCACCACCTCCGTCGGCAGTGTTACTGTCTTGCCCTCTAGCGCGAGTAATCGACTAAGCAGTTCGAGGCGCTCTCCTGTCTTCGCAATTTCTCCTTTCGTTCGCTCCACCTCGCGAACGATTTTCAGATAATTGTCTCGTTCCGCCGCAAACTGCTTCCACAAAAGACCTTTAAAACTATTAGGCACAGATACCCCCTTGTAAGTTAACAAATTTACTCACAGACGCCTGACTGTCTGTGGTACACTGTTGCCGTTCTCGCAGTACTGGCAAAGCGGAGGAATTATGCCAAAGCAGGTCAAGAAAACCACAACCTTGGAATCCGGCGCCTTTCTGGAGGGTCTGTTTGAAGATTTCGCCCAGCAGAGACATCGCTATCACCAATTCACGGCCCACCTGATGGGATTGGAGGCTCGTCTCGAATTGGCCGAAAAAACGCTTATTTTGACCAGGGATCATCTGGAGATGGCGCTCAAAACCGCTGAAGGTGACGAGGAGAAGCGGTACCTTCCACGATGGAAAGAAGAGTCGAGAAAAGTACGATTTGTCGGAATGCGATTGGTTGACGTGTGCGCTACTGTCCTTAAGGAACACCGAAAACTCACTCCACAGAAATTGTTGGATGTAATTAACGACGGAACGTTTCGGTTTAGAACAAATGCGCCACTCAGAGAAATTCATGCCGCGCTGTTGCGCCATCCCTATGTCAAGAGGGATGGGAACTACTACATTTGGAATGCGCCACCAGAGGAACAGATAACGATGAGGCTTCGCGATTCTAGGCAGCCGGCGATTATTACGCCGAAAGATACCAAGAATTCGATTGAATCGGAGGTCAAACTGAACTAAATGATTTTGCAATGCGAGTGAGAGAACGTTCTTGAGGCGACTCTCTCACTCGCACCCTTGTGGCGGGCGGATGCTGACCCGGTCTCAGCCTCGGTCTTGAAAACCGATGCAATTGGGTTCAACTCCCACCGCTCGCCCCAAACCTTGGAAAGATCAGGACTACCCTACCCTAAGTTTATACTCTCGCGGCTTATTCCCGTAGGGGGATTTACAGGACGGGCACGCTCTCGGTTCGTCTTCGGTACTTGCAGGGTTAATTGCG
>JBAVUV010000650.1:0-2123 GCA_049696955.1 Candidatus Sulfotelmatobacter sp.
TAACAGGCGGGGGGTGGGGGTGTAAAGGCTGGGAGCGACTTAGAACAGCAGGTTCCTCACCGGGCTTTCAGCCCGTTCGGAATGACATCCCTTTTCTTGTAGGGCGTGGGCGGAGTTTGATTCGGGAGCAAGGTCAAAATCAAAGTCAAAGGCGACGGACAGGAGTGTCCGTCCCACATGTGTGCTGAGTTCGTCTCTGGCTTTGCCTCACGCAATCGGAATACGAGTTCGATGGCAAAACCATTTTCGGCGAGCCTCGTCTAAGACAACGACACTTTGCGAGGAGGCCGAACATGCACAGAATTTTTTGGACAGCGATGTTTATCGCGGTAAGTCTGAGTGGCTGGGCGAAGCAGACGTCGGGGCCGAATGCGGAAGCCGCGGCCGCGGCTGACCATACTGCTCCGAGCTATGACATGAAGGCGCAGTCGCTGGTGGACCTTGAGCTGGTACAGAAGAAGTTTGTGGATCTGGCGAATGCGGTTCCCGCGGATAAATTCACCTGGCGTCCTTCGGCGGACTCGCGTTCGTTCGCGGAAGTATTGTTGCACGTGGCGGGCGAGCGTTACGGAATCCTGGGGATGATGGGAGCGGAGCCGCCCCAGGGATTTGACCGAAAAGCGTTTGAAAAATCGACCACCGATAAGACTCAGATCATTGCCGAGTTGAACAAATCCTGGCAGTTCAGTCAGAAAACGATCAGTGGTATAAACAACGCGGACTTCGCAAAGATGCTGCCCAAGCTGGGTCCTCAGGCGAACGAAGGCGACGTGGTATACATTCTGGTCGCCGACGCACACGAGCATCTTGGTCAGGCGGTGGCTTACGCGCGCGAAAATGGAATTGTCCCGCCATGGACGGCGAAGGCGCAGAAGCAGGCTGCCGAGAAGAAAGCGGAGCAGAAGTAGGTCGTTTCCGCTCGTGGGAGCCGGCGAGTTGTCTACTTCCTATGCCGCCGCTGCAGAAGGTGGCCGATCATTATGGGTTCAGTTCATTTCTCAGCTGCTTAGAGAGTTTCTCGATGTGCTTGAGTTTGAGGATTATCTCTTTCGGCAGCATACCTTTGCGGACGCTTTCGATATCGGCGGGAATCGAACTGGCGGCGCTGGCCAGGGCGAGGGCATCTTTCTGCAGGCGCAGGGGATCGATTTGCCGGGGAGGAGCCGGCATCTCGCGATCGCTGATGCGCAATTCGTGGGCGCCGTTCATGGTAGGGGAAGCCGGCGGGTGACCTATTTGTGCGCGGGCTGCGGTACAGAAGATGAGAGACGCCAGGGCGATCGCGAACGCGGCAGTGTTTCCGGTGGCAATCCGTCTGGCGGCAATCTTTCTCTTTCTCATAGCAGCCCCCTACGAGTTGGAAATTGCGCGCAAGTTTATCCTAAGTTTGAATTTGTGCAAGCTCTTTCTTAAACAAAATGTTAGGGACCGTTTCGTTTTGGGCTGGTCGGTCTGCCCTAAGGGTTTACGAGCGACGCGACTTCTAGGTGCGAGCAAAAACTGCTCGCTTCGAGGTCAAAGAGGTAAGGCGGCCAAGTACGGCCGCTACGGAGTTTGGGGTAGGTCCAGGAAAGAAAATCCGTAGCGGGACGAGAGGGCGAGACTTCACTATGGCGATAAAGCTTGCAGATAGAACAACCAAAGCCGGCGGCGCGCCGCGAAATGAACGTGCAAATGTTTGGCACCTAGGTTGCTGACCCGTGAGGGCAGAGAAATGACGTTTAATAGATGTCTCGCGGAGGATCTAATGAAAAAGTATGTGCGGTCCATGTGGACCCTTGGAACACTTGCTGCGGTGCTGACGGTTGGCATATCGCTCAACGCCCAACAGTCAACACCCACGCCGCCAGCGTCGACCGACCCATCTGCCGCGCCACAGTCGCAACCGAGCCAACCCACCGACCCGACCGCTCAACAACCGAACACGCCGACACCAGCGCAACCCAGCCAGACGCCGGATCAGGGAGGACAGGCTGCGCCCAACACACCTAGCCAGCCGTCGGCCACAGCCTCAGATTCGCAAACCTTTACTGGAACTATCACGAAGGCCGGCGACAAGTATATGTTGCAGGATGCCGCTTCGGGAAAGTCTTATGATATTGATCACCAGGACCAGGTGAAGC
>JBAVUV010000651.1:0-3549 GCA_049696955.1 Candidatus Sulfotelmatobacter sp.
GTTTTAAGTATCCAAAAATTCCGCGGAAACCAGTCTTGCCGCGTCCTGATTCTCCATTCAGCAGCAGATCCTGAATTTTCTCGGGAAACTTTTCAAACGGAGTACTGAGGTCGATGTGGTGCGCAGCCGCCACAACCTGCAAACTGTGAATCAGTCCCTGCGACGCCGAACCCGGCCCCAACCCGCCATCGAGCAGCGGCTTCGACCAATCCGTAATCACCTTCGCGGGATCGAAGTCGTAGCGGCTGCCCAACCCATGGCATTCAGGACAAGCACCAT
This sequence comes from Candidatus Sulfotelmatobacter sp., assembly GCA_049696955.1. Classification (GTDB taxonomy): domain Bacteria; phylum Acidobacteriota; class Terriglobia; order Terriglobales; family Acidobacteriaceae; genus Sulfotelmatobacter. The sequence goes on from JBAVUV010000651.1 coordinate 280, forward strand.
ACATACTGTTAAATGAGAATGAACGCGGTTCGAGTTGCGGCACGCTAATACCGCAATCGGGACAGGCCAGTTTTTCCGAATACAGTTGCTCTTCGCCTCCGACCACTGCCACCTGCACCAGACCTCCCGCCAATTTCATGGCCAAACCTACCGACATTTCCAGCCGGTGCTCGATTCCCGGTTTCACCAGCAGCCGGTCAATCAGCACTTCGATGGTGTGATTCTTGCGCTTATCAAGATTGAGATCGTCCTCCATGTTCACCAGCTCGCCGTCTACGCGCGCGCGAGTGTAGCCATGCTTGAGCAGCGTCTCCATCTCTTTCTTGAATTCGCCCTTGCGTCCGCGAACGATCGGCGCGAGGACCATCACGCGATCTTCGGGAGTAAGCGCCATCACCCGCTGCACGATTTGTTCAGCCGACTGGCGGCTAATCGGCCGGCCACACTTGGGGCAATGGGGAATACCAATAGAAGCGAATAACAAGCGAAGATAATCGTAAATTTCAGTGATTGTGCCAACCGTCGATCGCGGACTCCGGCTGGTGGTCTTCTGCTCGATGGAGATAGAAGGGCTAAGTCCATCAATTGCATCTACATCCGGGCGTTCCATCTGGTCCAGAAACTGCCGGGCGTAGGTGGAAAGCGTCTCCACATAACGGCGCTGGCCCTCGGCGTAAATCGTGTCAAAAGCGAGCGACGACTTCCCCGAACCGCTAAGCCCAGTCACGACAGTCAGCGTATTCCGCGGAATCTCAACGTCGATGTTCTTGAGGTTATGCTGGCGCGCCCCGCGCACTGAAATCTTAGTAATAGCCATTTGGTTCTGGTCTGAAAATCCAGGCTGGATAGCCCTTCCGTAACGTCGACAGCCCTACAGAATTGTTCGACATTAGGAGTGCGCAGCTCTACTCCGTATTTTACTACGGAGCCCTTGGATTGCGGAGCATCTGGGTCGTCACTAGCGGCGGGCACTAAGGCAGGTAGATTGAAGAAGCCGCGTAGACGAAATTTGAGCCGGCTGCATCTGAATATTGCCATTTCTGACTGCAGTTTTTTGAGTTCGATCTTTTGTTTAAGACAGGGTGGACCGTGATTTCGCTTTTCATGCCTCTGATTCTCTGCGTTACGGTAGTTGCCTCGGTTGGAATTGGCGTCGTCGCGGCTTACGCCGCAGTCATCGGCATCCTGCAAGCTTGCGGACGCGCGTCGCAACAATTGCCCGTGGAAGCAAAGCCGAGGCTGGTTCTCGTGCCTACGCAGAACCACGCCAGCGGAGATTAGTCTCTAGTAAAACTCGTCTAAAAATGAAAGCGCCGACCGGGGGTTCGCCGACCAATAGCGAATTTTGCGATGCGCGCATTCTAGAATGCCTGGCGGCGAAAAGATTCTCCAGGGACGCATCTACGCTGCGACGGGATTTTGCATGACCTTCATGTAGCTCTCCATCGACTGCGTCAGCTGTGCATCCACTTCATCCGCGATGGTCATAACATCAGGTAACAGCAGGCTAAAGTCCAGGAAGCTCATATTGTTTTGCAAGGTTCCGAAGAGGGTAACTTGCAATATTCGGGAATCCTGGACAAGCATCGCTGGGGTGTATCCCTGCAGATAGCGCAGCTTGCCGTGGGAAATGGCGGCGGCGGAAGGGACAGCATCGGCGGCCTTGGTGGCACTTGTCTTTCTGAGGCGAGCAGTCAGGTCTTCGATCAGCACAGGAAGATGCCCTGTCCGCTCTTCGTCACTGAGGGAAAGGTAGTTTAGTTCTTTGCTTTCTTTTACCCGCGCCAGCCAGTCTTCGACCACACCGGTCGCACAACGTTGAAGAATCGTGGCTACCCGCTCCTTGTCCTTCCGGGCAGCGGGTTTGCGAGAGAGCAGCTTGTCGCGAAGAAGCTGCGCCAGTTTACCGGTATCGAAGGGCTTCACAATGATTTCATCGGCTTCCAGAAGGATTGCGGACATCGCACTCTGCACGTCGGGATAGCCGCTGACCAGCAAAATAAGTGCTCCCGGCTGGGAATGGCGCATGGCCGTAACAACCGTGAAACCGTCGGCTGGATTTGGCATGTGCAGGTCGGTAATGAGCACGTCAAAGCTCTCTGTTGTGATGAGTCTCAAAGCTTCAGTCACGCTGGCGGCAGCTACTGCTTCAAAGCCCTTGGATTGCAGCGTCACCAGCATCATCTCGCGAACCGCATCGTCATCATCGACGAGTAAGACTCTATGCACGATTTGGGATTCGGTCGCGACCAAATAACACCGCCTCTTTTACTGATAGTGCCAGTGTGGCTTAGTTCCGCTTTGGGAAGCTGTTCAAAATGGAACAGTAATCGGGATACGTACGATTTATGGTTACTTCAGTAAGTCAAGCAGGCGGCCATGGGTTAGTGGCGGAAGAATGACCATTCCGACCCTCACGGCCGCTAAACTAACACTTGTTTGGGCGGGACTCGAATGGTGCGGCCGTTTTTATGAAGAGAATACGCGCGTTACGATGACCTTCGAAGTAGAAAGTTGAGATATGTAATGTCGGCCAACAGTTTCGTGCTTTCTTCTCATCGCATCGCGATCCTGATGTCCGGAGCGGGCCGCTTTCTGCAGTGCAGAGACTGCCAACTGAACTTTGTATTCCCCGTTGGGACTCATTATCCGACTATTGCGAAGCAGTTCGAATCTCATCTGTGCCGCTCCGAGCGACTGTCAAAAGAAAGTACCCCGGCGGGGCCAGTCAGGCGTTAGCGCGCAAGCGACTGCATCCATCCGCTCTGACGAGTGCCATGTGGGGACAGCCGCCCTCGGCTGTCCGGTCGAGCGAAGCTCGATGGCTTCATCGGAGCGCGGCAAAACCTGCAGAGCACCTAGCCTCGCGCAATTCGTTGACTGTCGGATAGGCTGCCCGTAAGATGGAGCGGCCTCATTATTTCAAGCCAAAAAAGTGATCGGCCAAACCATATCTCATTACCGCATCGTGGAAAAACTGGGCGGCGGCGGCATGGGAGTGGTCTACAAAGCTGAAGACACCGAACTTGGCCGCTTTGTTGCCCTTAAATTCCTGCCCGATGAACTCTCGCGCGATGCCCAAGCGTTGGAGCGCTTTCGCCGCGAGGCGCGCGCCGCCTCGGCGTTGAATCATCCGAACATTTGCACCATCTACGAAATTGGCCGGCACGGTGAGCAGTCTTTCATCGCCATGGAATTTCTCGATGGCGTCACGCTGAAGCACATGATTGCCGGCTCACCGCTGGATAACGACACGACCCTGTCTCTTGC
>JBAVUV010000652.1:0-1747 GCA_049696955.1 Candidatus Sulfotelmatobacter sp.
GCATAGAAGTTGAGGTCCTTTACCATCTGGTTCGCAATGACGATGGAATCCTCGGCCTGCCACGGCTTTGGCTGGTATTTCAAAATGTGAAATTCGACGTGGAGAGCGTTACTATGCGCTGCGATGAAGGCGTTTACTCCCCGGGCATACTCGTCAAAATATGAGCGATCACGCGGAATCGCCATTCCGAGCGATTTTCTCGCCGCAGCGCGCAATCCCAGAATGCGCTGCTCGCGGTCAATCTTCAGCGTATCCTCGCCCAGAATCTCCGAGAGTTCTCCAGAGCCAAAGCGGCGCATCACGTCCATCTGCCAGAGCCGGTCCTGTGCCGTCACGTAGCCTTGAGCGAAAAATAGATCTTCTAAGTTGGCGGCTTCGATGGTGGGAACTCCGTGGGCATCCCGTGTGACTTTTACGGGCGCCGGTAATCCTTTGACGGGAAGGTTTCCATCAAGTTGAGGCAGGGCAGAGCGAGCGACAAAATACGCGTAACCCAGCACGCCTGCCACCAAAAGAAATGCGACCAAGACCAGTGACAAGAAAATTCGCAAGCCAGTCGAATGCCGGGATGCCGGAGTGTCAGTTGCAGTAAACGTGCCCATGAGCAATTCGATTCTAGGGTGAGAACGGCATGCGGCACAAATAGACGATTCTTACTCTGCCGGAATTCAATCCCAGTCGCCCCTGTGTCCTCCGTGTTGAAGCTTTTGTCTTTAAGGTTTCTTGTGACAGACACCCACTCGCCGCTGAAAATGAATTTCATTTTCAAGATCGGCGATGCTATCCTGTCCCTTGATGCTGCAGAAGCGTATCGATGATCAGCCCTCCATTTCCCGCGAGATGGTGCGCGAGGCCCAGGAAATCCTCCATCGGCATCTGAAACGCGTTGGTCTAAAGCAAACGGCGCAGCGCGACACGATTCTGCGATCGTTTTTGGAAACCCGAGACCATCTTTCTACCCACGAACTGCACCGCCTGGTGCAAAAAAAAGACGCAGGCATTGGCTACACAACGGTTTACCGCACGCTCAAGTTACTGGCTGAGTGTGGACTGGCCAGCGAAGTCGCCTTCCACGATGGCATCGCCCGCTATGAACACCAATACAACCGGCGCAGCCACCACCATATGGTCTGCACCGAGTGCGGCAGTTCCGTGGAATTTTTTTCCCGTGAAGTAGATCAACTGGAACAGGAAATCGGACGCCGGCACAATTACTCGACCACGCGTCACACCTTTCAGATCTACGGCGTTTGCGAAGACTGCCGCAAGAATTAATCTCCTAAATTTTGGGAAGCAAGATGCCTGCCGGCGCCAGCCCGTCAAAGGGATGGAATGGAATGTTGCGAAGAATATCGGGCCAAAATTCCCTCACCACCAAAGTTAACCTGTAGGCATGGACCGCCCGCTCGCCCCGAACCGCATCTTACTGTTAAAGTGAGGGGAGAAGTCCCCCGGCTTTGCGACGCGATCGAAGCGTGGAAACTATCCTGAGGCAAGTGGCGGAAACGGAGCAAGTGGGGAACTGATCCCAGAATCCGGCGGACGACTCGTTGAATCTAGGGATTTACCAAGGCTGGCATACTGGCAGGATTCCGGAGTTTGCTTGCGAGAACGGACTACCACGGTGCCCTGCCAACATCGCCTCGGCGACATCTTAATCAACTGGATCTGGAGCCCTCATCAACTTGAAACTCAGCTTTTCAGCGCGTGTAGCCCTACTGACCGTGTCAATCTTATGCTCCGCGGC
>JBAVUV010000653.1:0-2005 GCA_049696955.1 Candidatus Sulfotelmatobacter sp.
GTTTTAAGGCTGTCGTTTGAATGCCGGCCCTTTTCGGGGACGGACGGAATTTCTCCTGAAGTTTCGGGACATCCATGATAGGTAGAAGTCAACGGGAAACGGAGATTCCCTTGACTTTACCTATAATGGATGTCCCCGAAACCCCCGCGGAGCGCCGCGCGGCCGAGTTACTGAAACCCGACTTCGCAGGCAATACGGACGATCACCTCCGGATTGGCCGTTAATCGACCCAATTCCATCAAGCATCACAAATCACATTGACGGAAAACGGGGACGACGGAAAACGGGGACAGACGGGACGGAGTGGAGTGGACCCCTTGCATGAGACAGGGAAAGTAGGGACAGATAACGTTTGGCTGCTGAGCAGTTTACAGCAGCAGGCTGTTGCGAGAAGCTGGTTGCGGCCGGCGAAGCGGACGTGGGCTCTGCTGGAGAGCAACCTGCGAAGGAATAACTGGCTGAAGACTCATCGGAACGATGGTCGCCTAGGGAGGTTGGACCGTTTGTTCGGCCTCCCTCAGGTTCATCGGACTGATAGATCTTCCTATGCCTTGGAAAACTCATGCTGTGATTGCCGCTTGGTTCTGGTAAGTCACGGCTTCAAAGGCCGCAGGCGCCATATATCCGAGGCTTGAGTGCAGCCTACGGCAGTTGTAAATGTTGTCCAGGAACTCCTGGATGTGCAGTAGAGCATCGTCACGATCACGATAGCTATGGAGATAGACCTCCTCGCATTTGAGCGTTCGCATGAAGCTCTCCGCCAGCGCATTGTCGTACGGATTGCCGGTGCGGCTCATGCTGATCCGGATGCCATAAGAGACCAGCAAGTCTACGTATTGGCGAGCGCAGTATTGCACGCCACGATCTGTATGGTGAATCAGGGCCGGAGTTACAGACCGATCCGCCAGCGCCTGGATGAGCGCTTCCAGGGCAAGCTCGGCGCGAAGATGATCGTCCAGCGCCCAGCCGATGACCTTGCGTGAGTAGGCGTCCAGCACGACCGCGAGGTACAAGAACGATTCCCGCAGCCGGATATAGGTAATGTCCGCCACCCAGAGCTGATTGATACCGGATGGCTTAAAATCACGCGCCAAGTTTGGATACACGGCATACGTATGACGAGAGTCGGTCGTACACACGTAGCGCCGCTTGCGCAAACAGAGCAGGTTGTCGGCCTGCATCAGTCGGATGACTCGCTTGCGGTTCACAATCCTGCCTTGTTTGCGTAGTTCCCCGACCACGCGGCGCGAACCATAACAGCGGTTCTCCAGGCAGATCTGCTGAATCTGCCCGCGCACCTCGGTGTCGGCCTGACGCGGAAGATGCTCTTCGAAATAGCGGTAGAAACCTGACCGGCCCAGCCTCGCGGCCTGACAGGCTTCCGCGATGGACAAACCTGCTTTGCCTTCCAGCTGCATCACTTCTCCGTACACCGCGGCTCGCCAGACGCGCTGTTCTTCGAGCGTGCTTCCTTTACTCGCTTGAAGGCTCTTGCTAAAAAATCGTTCTCCATCGTAAGCCGTCCGAGCCGCCTCTCCAACTCGGCTATTCGCTGATCGGCTGCCGTCGTACCGGGCTTCGCCTTCACTCCCCGCGTTAAGCTGCCTGGCGGGCGGCCCCTAGTCTTCTTGAACCCATCCTTGCCCGAAAACCGATACGCATCGCGCCAACGGTAAAGTACGCTCCGCTTGATCTTGAACTCTGCGCTCAATGCCTGCACACTCTCACCGTTCAAGATTCGCTGCGCAATGGCACTGCGAAACTCCACACTGAATACCCGGGCTGCCATTCGAACCTCCGTTCGCTGCAGTTTGTCCCTCGTTTCAGTGTCTCAAGTTTGGGGTCCACACCAGACGGAGTAACCCCCAACGTCTTGAGATCCGGGGCTCGATGAATCGCTCGGCGAGCCTTGCTCGGCCCACGGCAAAATCCCTGGACCTCTTCACGCTCCGGGAGGACGCGCGGATAGGCCTCGACCGCGATGCGAGCAGCAGAAGGTTAAGCC
>JBAVUV010000654.1:0-2123 GCA_049696955.1 Candidatus Sulfotelmatobacter sp.
ACCCTCAAAATGGGTGGAGAGTTCCACTACGATCAAGTCAACGTGAATGCCATCGCGCAGTTCAACGGCAGCTTCCTGTTCTTCGGAACCGAAACCGGTTCGGACTTCGCTGATTTCCTGTGGGGAATTCCGAGCCAGTACAACCAAAGCCAGCTTCAACCGTTTTACGGCCGGAACAAATATGTCGGCCTCTACGCCCAGGATAGCTGGCGCGTGTCGCACAATCTCACGCTGAATTACGGCTTGCGCTGGGATCGCATTGAGCCCTGGTATGAAAAGTACAATCAGATCGCAACGTTTGAGCCGGGCAAGCAGTCGGTGGTCTTTCCGGACGCCCCGCCCGGCATTCTCTATCCCACCGATCCGGGAGTTCCGCGCACGTTGGCTCCTCCCGGGAATCTCGACTTCGCTCCACGCATCGGCCTGGCCTATTCGCCCAGCGCTTCCGGCGACAGCTTATTTTCGAAAATACTGGGCGGCCCCGGCAAGACGAGCATACGAGCAAGTTATGGAATGTTCTACACCGCGATTGAAGGCCTCACGATCGGCGTGATGTCCGCCAACGCGCCTTACGGCACAACTTACACAAGTCCCGCGCCGCCGCTTTTCTCTACTCCGTTTATCTCGGCATCGAACGGTCAAAATCTCGGTCAATATTTTCCGGTGAGTCTCGCTCCGTTGAACTCAAGTGCAACTCATCCTGACTCCATCGACTTTACACAGTTTGAACCAATCACCGGTCTGCCGAACTACTCCACCACGAATCGCATTCCCTACACCGAAGAATACATGCTGTCACTCGAGCGCGGGTTTGGATCGAACACCGTGCTCAGTGTGAATTACATCGGCAATCAGGGGCACCGACTCTTGGTAATCGATGAGGCGAATCCCGGCAACCCGGCGTTGTGCCTGGCCTTAAGCAATCCCCCTAACCTCGCACCTGGACAAACTCCTTGCGGTCCGTTCGGGGAAGACACTCAGTACATTACTTCTGCCACTTCGCCTTACGCGGGCCACGTATTTCAGGGAACCCGCGGGCCGCTGGGCTCGAATTTCGGCAGCAATGCGAACCAGACCACGATTGGCAATTCCGACTACAACTCCTTGCAAGTCACATTACGCCACAACAGCAAGCGCCTGAACGTACTTGCCGGATACACCTACAGCAAATCGCAAGACCAGTCTTCGAATTTGGGGGAAGCGGTCAATCCTTTCAATCCCGCACTCAGCAAAGGCCTGTCTTCCTTTGATGTGAGGCATAACTTTGTCGTCAGTTACAGCTACCAGCTTCCAATCGAAAAACTGTTCCGCGTTTCAAACCGATGGACCCAAGGCTGGGAAATCTCCGGCATTACTCACTTCAGCACCGGACTTCCAGTGACTCTTCTCAACTACGGAGATAATTCGCTGATCGGGTCCGAACCCAACGGAATCAACAACTACGGCATCGATGAACCCGACTACGCGGGCGGTCCGCTCCATCTGAATCACAATCCACGCGATGGGGCATATTTCGACAGCGCGCAATTCAGCGAAAATAGTCTCGGCACGCCGGGCACCGCGAAGCGCCGATTCTTCTCCGGTCCAGGGATGGATAATTACGACCTGGCTCTTGTCAAGAACGTGCTCCTGACGGAAGCGAAATCGCTCCAATTTCGCTTCGAAGCATTCAACGCATTTAACCACGCGCAGTTCTTCGGACCGCAAGCTGTGGACGGTAATATCGCCGATCTAGGCGGCACGTTCGGCCAGGTCGTCAACGCACAGCCCGCGCGAATTGCTCAGCTCGGTGCGAAGTTCACCTTCTAAGGTGAGACGCCTTGTCGGTCCTTATTTGTCGGTCCTTATTTGTCGGTCCTTGTTTTACTTCCTCTCACCCAGGGACCACAATCATTTTTCGACTCGACTTCTTTCTCCGTCCCACGACCTAGGACCGGAGCGGTTCACCCGACTTCCTCGAAGCCCCATTTATGGCCAACTCCAATTTGGCCGACAACGCGCGAACTTGGTGTCTTTGGTCTGTAAGAGGAAGATTCTGCGTACAACCCCGGACTCCCATTGGCATGGTCGCAACTTCTTCGGACTCGGCATTGTTGCTCGGCGAAGTACACCGCTCTTAGGAC